>CADBMO010000032.1 GCA_902795755.1 uncultured Erysipelotrichaceae bacterium
ATGTATTTGTTTTCTATTAACATTTTAAGGTATTTATCGCTTTTTGTATATATTAATGGTGTCACATCAATTGTAACACTACAAGAAAATAGCTAAGCTATTTTCTTTTTTATTGCAATTTTTAAAAACATATAGTAAAATTATATTTAGAATAGAGGTGTGTTGTTATGAAAAAGATACTTAGTTATTTACTTTTATTTTTTATGATTATGTTTACGGGAATTATTAGTGTTAATGCTGCTAATTATTTTAAAATGGAAGGGTGCCCAAGCGGTACTGGGAAATTTACTTTAAAAATTTCTGGAAGCTATGTTAGTGATATTGAGGTTGAAGTAACAACTAGTGGAAGTATAACTAGATTAAATGGTAATAAAACATTTACATTAAATGAATCAAAAAAAGAAGTAAACATTGATTTTAATGCTACTGGTAATGGAACAGTAACCGCAAAAATTACTAATGGAGTAGCTATTTCTCCAAAGGAGAGAACTTGTAAAATAGGTTCTACTACTAAACCTACATCAAAAAAAACACCTACACCACAACCTACTCCAACTAAAACCACAACTAGTTCAAAATCAAATAATAGTAATTTAAAAGCTCTAATTATTAAAAGTCAAGATGGAGTGGTTTTATCATATAAACCTGATTTTAAAGCAGATACTTACGAATACACAGTAGATGCTGATTCATCAGTTAATAAAGTAACATTACAACCATCAACGGAAGATTCAAAAGCAAACGTAGTTATTGAACCAAGTAATTATAATAACGTTACTATAAAAGATGGTGAAACCACAAAAATTGCAATTATTGTAACAGCAGAAGACGGTGTTTCAAAAAAAACATATAACGTTAACATTAAAAAAACAGCATTAAATCGAGATGCCACCTTAAAGAGTTTAACTATTGCAGAATTGCCTAATTTTAAGTTTGTAAGTACTCAAGATACATATGACTTACCTGTTAGTGGTAATTATAAAAAACTTGATATAAAATGTGTGCCAAATAATGATAAAGCTAAATGTGTAATTACTGGAAATGAAAACTTAAAAAATGGAAGTATTATTAGAGTGGTTGTTACATCAGAAAGTGACACTACAAAAGTTTATACGCTAAATATAGTAAGAAAAGTTGTAACAACTGAAGCACAAGTAAATGCAAGTGGTGATAAAGATCCATTAATTATCATAATATTATCGGTAGTTGCAGTATTTTTAATTAGTGCAATAATTGGAGTATTAAGAAAATAAAGAATGACTAAATGTCATTCTTTATTATTTCTAATAAATTCTCTAAGTATTTTTGTAAGTGCTCTTTTTTCTATTCTTGATACATAACTTCTAGATATATTATATTCTTTAGCAATTTCTTTTTGAGTTAATTCCTTATTATTATATAGTCCATATCTTTTTATTATAATTTCCATTTCTCTTTTTGATAAAATATCTAAATACCTATGTAAATCTTTAATTTTATCTTTTAAATCAATATCATTTATAAAATCGGGTTCTGGTGTTTTCAAAATATCTAAAAAAGATATTTCATTACCATCTTTATCATATCCAATCATATCATTTAAACTAATGTTATTTTTATTTTTTTTATCACTTCTAAAATACATTAAGATTTCATTTTCTACGCATCTTGCACAATAGGTAGTTAATTTGGCACCATTACTATTTGAAAAACTATCTATACCTTTTATTAATCCAATTGTACCAATACTTATTAAATCATCAATATCTGTTTTATTATTATCATATTTTTTAACAATATGTGCAACTAATCTTAAGTTGTGTTCAATTAGTTTTTCTCTTGCCATTTTATCACCAAGTAGCATTTTATCTATTAATTCTTTTTCTTCTTTAGCATTTAATGGTTCTTTAAACGTTTGTGTTCCGTATGAGCCTGTTACTAGCATCATACTTTTGACAATAGCCGTTAATATGCCTAAAATCATTTTTATCACTCCTGATAAATTATATGACAAAATTTATTATATTTATGATATAATGAAAAAAAGAATATATATTATGTTAGAGGGGTAGTAATATGCTAAACTTTAATTTTGATTTTAATTTATTTAACAGCAATTATTATTTGTACGAAAGACTTTTAGTGTTATTATTTTCTTTAGTACCAGCTATTTTATTAGTAATATTTATTTTATATACTGACAGAAAAAGTAAAGAACCAGCTAAAAACATTGTCTTATGTTTATTATCTGGAATGCTTACTATTGCACTAGCCAAATACTTCGAAACACTTATTATGCCTCATATTTCAAATAATGTGCTATTAACATATGCATGGGCATCAATTGAAGAATTATCTAAGATGGCAATATTTTTCTTGTTTTTATTTGATAATAAATACTTTGATGATATATATGATGGAATAGTTTATATGGCTTTAATAGCACTTTCATTTGCAGGCTTAGAAAATATTATGTATGCCTTTTCAGAAAGTACGGTATCAAGTAGTATATCACTAGCGTTAATGAGAGACTTTACTACGATTCCACTTCACGTTATATGTGGCGTTGTAATTGGATCATACTTATCAAGAGCAAGTTTTTCAAAGGATAAGGGACATAAATATTTTAATATATTTTTGGCAATTATCGTTTCAACGTTTATCCATGGTACGTTTAATAACTTAATGAGTTTGTTAAGTAGCATTAACGTATCAAACGGAAGTGCTATTAACGTATTAATATTTATGGTGTTACCACTTGTATTAATAATGCTTGCGTTAATTATGATAGCATTTAAATATATTAATAAAACGGTATTTTTAAATGATGTATTTATTAATAATGAAGCGTATGACAAAAAATACAAGTATTTAATGACTTATAATGAGTATTTGGGTAGTGCAGAAATGATTACCAGAACTAAACGTTATAACAAGCTAAGGGGTATAAAAGATAATAAGAATAAAAAAGCGTTAGAAAATAGCAAAGAAGAAAAAGTTGATGATGCAATAGATGATGCTATGAGTAACGTACTTTTTAGTGTTAGAAACATGGATAAAGATGATGAGTAATAAAGGGGATATGTAAATATAACATGAATGGAGAATAGATTATGTATAAAAGGTTTATTCCTGATATTTATCAGGAAAGTATATATAAAATAAATTATGAAAAATTAAAAAAAGAGGGTATTAAGTGTATTTTAATAGATCTTGATAACACTATTTCTTCAGCAAAAGAAGTTATACTAGATAGTAAAATAAAAAAACTATTTGATAAGTTAAAAAAAGATTTTAGATTAGTTATATTTTCAAATAATTTTCCTAAAAGAGTTAGTAAGTTTGGCAATTATTATGGCGTTGATATTGCATGCTTATCACTAAAACCATTACGATATAAATATAAATATATATTAAAAAAATATAAGTTTAAAAATCATGAGATTGCAACTATTGGAGATCAATTATTAACTGATATTCAAGGTGGTAATAAGATGCATTTTAAAACTATATTGGTAAATCCGATTTCGGATATTGATGAAAAAGAAACCTGGTTAAATAGAGAAATAGAAAAAAAGTTATTTATATATTTTGATAAGAATAACATTTTAAAAAAAGGAAAATATTATGATTAAAAAATGTGTAGGATGTGGATCAATACTTCAGTCTTTATATGAAAATAAAGAGGGCTTCGTTGATGAAGTATTAGATGATATTAAGTATTGTAAAAGATGTTTTAGAATAATTAATTATGGTGATTATAAAATTATTCAAAAAGATTCTGTTGAGTATGAAAACTTATTTAATGATATAAAAAATAAAAAAGAATTAATTCTTTTTTTGTGTGATATATTAACACTTGATGATACTTTAGAAAATTTAAATAATTTTAAGGGGAAAGTACTTTTAGTAATTACAAAGAAAGATTTGTTACCAAAGTCTGTTAAAGATACAAAATTATTAAAATATATAAATGATAATTATAATATAAATGTTATTGATATAGTATTTGTAAGTAGTGTTAAAAACTATAATTTAGATTTATTAATGAGTAAGGTTAATAAGTATAAATTATCAAATAAAGTTTATTTAGTAGGAAACACAAATGCTGGTAAATCAACCCTTTTAAATAAAATAGTTAAATCATATGGTAATAATGATGAAGTTATTACAACTAGCAAATTACCAAATACTACTTTAGATACGATAGAAGTTAAGATAGATGATAATTTGACATTTATTGATACACCAGGAATTGTACTTAATGATAATTATTTAACAATGGTAAATGCTAAAGATGTAAAGTTAATAAGTGCTAATAAAGAAATTAAGCCTAGAACTTATCAAATGAAACCAAACCAATCAATATTGATTGGAGATTATGCAAGAATAGATTATACGTCAAATCATGAAAATAGTTTTACTATTTATTTATCAAATGATATTAAAGTACAAAGAATTAATATTAATACTAATAATACTTTAAAAGATTTAAAAATACATAGTTTTAATTTAAAAGATCATAAGGATATAGTTATATCTGGATTATTATTTTGTAAGATTGTAAAAGATGCTAGTATTAATATCTATGTAAAAGATGGCGTTAAAGTATTTGAAAGAAACAACTTAATTTAAGTTGTTTTTTATTTTTTACGACATTTTTCTTATAGCTATTAGTGTATTATTTACTTGGGTGATAAAATGAAAAAGAATATTATATGGGTTTTAATTGCAATTGCATCTGGTATTTGTTTGGGGCTTATTACTTTTAATAAATATGAAGATTTAGAAGTACAAAAAGTTATTAGCTACAATGATAATGTTTATGCGCTATATTATGGAAGTTATAAAAACTTTGATGATATGAGAAAAAAAACAAATGATATTGATAGATACGTTTATATAAATGATGGAGAAAAAATTAACGTATATATAGCACTTGCAGGTAAGGAGAAAAATATAAAAAAATTAAAAGTAGTATATGAAGAAGAAGGAATCTATACAAAGATAGAAAAAGTAAATATAGATAATGATGAATTCATACAAAATCTAAATGAATATGAAAAACTATTAGATGCAACCGAAAAAAACTCATCTTTAATTATTATTGAAAATCAAATTCTATCTATTTATGAAAAATTGGTGATTCAAGATGAATAATATGTTAATAAAAAAGACTCCGCTTGATGAAAGACCAAGAGAAAGATTAGTAAAATATGGAAAGGAAAATGTATCAACTGAAGATTTAATTGCCATAATATTAAAAACAGGTATGAAGGATTATTCCTCTAGATTTTTAGCATCTAGAATTCTAGAATTGGTTGATTCGGTTCATGATTTAAAAAACATAACACTATTTAAACTAATGAATATTAAGGGTATTGGCGCAGTAAAAGCAATTGATTTTTTAGCAGCGTTAGAACTAGGAAGGAGGGTATATGAAACTACTCCAAACATAAAGTCAGTAAAGTTAAATAGTGCAGAAATTATATATGAATATTTTAAAAATAGGTTTGAAGATGAGATGCAAGAATGTTTTTATGCACTATATTTAGATCAACAAAAAAAATTAATTAATAAGAAATTATTATTCAAGGGTACTTTAAATAAAAGTGTTGTTCATCCAAGAGAAATATTTAAAGAGGCATATTTAAACTCAGCAGCATACATAATATGCATACATAATCATCCATCTGGAAACGTAAAACCTTCTAATGAAGATATAATAATTACTAATTCTCTTACACAAATAGGTAAAATCCAAAAAATACCAATATTAGATCATATAATAATTGGTAAAGATAATTATTATAGTTTTTATGAAAATGATTTTATAAAGGAAGTGGATAATAATGAAAAAAGAAAATAATACTTATAAAAACATACTTGTTATTTTTATGTGTATTATTATTTTTTTTATATCTGTTTTTTTGATGAATACTAATAGAAAATATACTTATTTAGAAAATATGTTTAAATATGTTAACAAAAACATAAATGACTTTTTTATAGATAATATGTATATAACTAATAGGGTATCTAATAACGTAATAACCGCTAAAATAAAATCATTAGAAAGAGAAAATAATAACTTAAGAAAACTTGTTAGTATTAAAGAAAAAAATATTAATTGTACAAATGCAAAAATTATTAATCATAAATTTTTACTTTCTTTTTTTAAAGTTGACATTGATGCTGGTATAAAAAAAGGAGTAAGTTTAAAAATGCCCGTAATAAATGATGAAGGTTTAGTAGGATTTATATCTAAACTTGGTAATGATGTATCAGAGGTGAGTTTATTATCAAGTATAAAAGATAATAGTTCATTAATTGTACAAATAGATAACAAAAACGATAACATTAAAGGACTTTTAAATAGATACGATAAAAAGAAAAACTTGCTAATTGTTAATAATGTAGATTCTAAATATAATATTAAAAAGGGAGATGTGGTTACTTTATCAAATTATATGAATAATGATAGCTATACAAACCTTTATATCGGTAAAGTTAAATATTTTAAAGAAAGCAATCATGGCCTTACGAAAGCTTTATACGTGACTCCAGGTGTAAACTTTAATAATATATACTTTGTATGTGTGGTGAAATAATATGTTATGTTATATTATTATGCTTTTGATAAGTATTTTTTTAGAAGGGTTATTTAGCAATGTTTTTTCAAATTTACATATATTGTTTTTAATTGCTAATATATTAATAGGATTGTTATTTATAAAAGATGATAAAGTATATTATATTATTACTATACCATTATTAATTATTTATGATATTATTTATACTTCTTCATTTTTATATAATACAAGTGTTATTATCTTTATGACTATAATCATTAAAAAGTTTAAAATAAAAAATATTTTTAATTTATTAGTATCTTATATTCTATTTTTAATATTATATGTATTTATTATTTCAAGTACTATTTATATAGATTTTATAACTTTATTTAAATCAATTATTATTAATTCAATATTCTTTATAATTAGTTATTTAATATATCTTCTATATAATAAGATCATAAATAAAAATTATAATTCATAAATTATAATGGTGATAAAGTGAAGAAAAGGAAGAAAACAAATAACGAGAATAGTTTTAAAAAATATTTTTATAGTTTTACAATTAAATTATTCATTACAATAATAGTATTCATAATTGCACAAATATTTATAAAACAAAATGTAAATAACAAAAAAATTATTAAGAACACCGTATATAAAAACAATATATCATTTGCGCGTATTTATAACTTATATAAAAGGTATTTTAATTTTAATGTTTTTAGTGATACCATGACTAAGGAAGTAAAAGTTGCATCAAACACAATTAAATATAATGAAGCTAAAAAGTACTCAAATGGATATATTTTTAATATAGATTCCAATTATTTTTCGGCGATAAAAAGTGGTATTATTATAAGTAAGAAAAAAACAAGTAAATTTAATTATTTAATAACTATTCAAGATAAAGATGGATTAGAAATAACATATGGTTTTTTAAATGATATTAACGTGAAATTATATGATTATGTGAAAAAAGATGAAATAATTGGAAGTATTGATAAAAAGGTTTATTTAAGATTTAAAAAAGGTAATGAGTATTTGTCATATGAAAACTATTTATAACAAGATAGATATATCTTTTTTTCTTTATATATTAATTCTTTTAGCATTTTTATCAGGGTTGTTTTGGAATGTTATTGCTACAATTATAATAATTACTATTCATGAATTGGGTCATATTATCATATCTAAAATATTTAAATGGAAAATTATAAAAATACACTTTGGTATTTTAGGTGGCTATATTACTTATGAAAATAATTATAACAAACCATTTATAGAAGAATTATTAGTAGCACTTGGTGGAATACTTTTTCAATTGATATTTTACTATATTTGTCTTATACTATTTAAATATAATATTATAATGGATAAGACTTTTTATATGATTAAAGCATATCATTATACTATATTATTATTTAATATAATGCCAATTGTACCACTTGATGGTGCAAAAGTTATCTTTTTATTATTAAGTGTATTTTTCCCCTATAAAAAAAGCATGATATTACTTGTTTTTATTTCATATTTATTCTTAATACCAATAGTATTTTTTCTTCATTTAAAAATTCTAACATTATTATTGATATTTTTTTTCTTGATAAAAAAAATATATTTGTATTTAAAAAATATACCATACGTATTTAATTTATTCTTATTTGATAGATATATAAACTACATATTATATAAAGAAAATAACTATATTAAAAGTAATAATATTACGTTAATTAAAAGATTTAAGAATAATTATTTTAGCATTAACAATAAATATGTAACAGAGCGTTATATTTTAAGAAAAAGGTTTGACTAAATAGAGATAATATGTTAAAATTAACTACGTTTGAATGAACCTCTGGTTCTTCAACCACACAGAAAAGGTTATAAAAACACTTATGTTTACCTTAATGGTGAGTCTAAGCTATAAAAAAGGAGGGAATTTTATGAAAGCAGTTATCGAAACTGGTGGTAAACAATACCGCGTTGAAGAAGGTTCTGTTATATATGTTGAAAAACTAGATGCAGAAGCTGGTAAAAAATATGTTTTTGATAAAGTTGTAATGACTGATGAAAAAATAGGTCATCCATATATTAATGGAGCAACTGTAGAAGCTAAAGTTGAAAAACATGGTAAGCAAAAGAAGATTATTGTATTCCATTACTTACCAAAGAAAAGATCACATAAAAAACAAGGTCATCGTCAACCATATACTAAGCTTACAATTACTAAAATTAATGCATAGTAGGTGATTAGATGATTAAAATAAAATTTGAATATAATGATAAATATATTACAAATGTAAAGGTTACTGGACATGCTAACTTTAAAGAATATGGAAAAGATATAGTATGTGCCGCTGCATCATCTATTGCTATAACATCAATTAACGCATGTTTGAAAATAAATAAAGAATCATTAGATGTTAAAAGTGGTGATGGATTAATAGATGCAAAAGTAAACTTAAAAGATGAAACAATAAATAATATTTTATTAAATATGAAAGATATGTTTATTGAATTAGAAAAACAATATAGTAAAAACGTTAAAATTATATAGGAGGCGAATTAATATGCTTAAATTACAAATTCAATTATTTGCCCATAAGAAAGGTCAATCATCTACTCAAAACGGTCGTGATTCACGTGGTAGAAGATTAGGTGCTAAAGCAGCAGACGGAGAATTAATTCCAGCAGGATCTATTATATATCGTCAAAGAGGAACAAAAATATATCCAGGTACAAACGTTGGAATGGGTAAAGATCATACACTATATGCATTAATTACTGGATACGTTAAATATGAACGTAAAGGTAGAGATAAAAAACAAGTTAGTGTTTATGTTGAAAAATAGTCTATTTATAGACTTTTTTTTATTTATTTTTTTAAATAGTATGGTATAATTATTATGTATAGAATAGGAAGTGTGCCATATGAATGATAAGTATAAAGTAGGAAGGCCAAAACTTGCTAGTGATGTAATGAAAAAGAAAGCATTTGGTTATTTAGTATTTGCTATTGTTATTATGTTTGGATTAATTTTTTCATTTGTAAATAACACAAATATTTTAAATACTAATAATATTAAGGGTGCTGCATCAGGTGGGAAACCATTTATACCACCATTAAACGGCAGGAGTATAACTACTCCATATGGTAAACGTGGCAGTATGTGGCATGCTAGAGGATATCATACTGGTAGTGATTATGGTGGAGGTACAAGAGGTATGACAATATATCCTATTGGTTCTGGTACCGTATATTGCGTTAGTTGTAAAGGAAAATCATTCGGTAATCATGTTATTATTAAACATCCCAATGGATATTATTCATTATATGCTCATATGAGCGGTAAGCCATATGTTAAAAGTGGTCAGCATGTTAATATTGCAACAAAACTTGGTAAGGTAGGCTCAACAGGTAACGTAACAGGTCCACATTTACATTTGGAGTTATGGACTGGTATTCCTTGGCAAAGTAAAGACGTTAATCCTGCAAGTTATATTGATCATTCACAAGGCAAAGCAGGTACATGTACTTTAAAAATTACACATACGGAGAATAAAACTAAATATAATATTAGATATGAATATAGATGTAACAATACAGCAAGAGTAAAAGATTTAGTTTTAACTGGTCCTGGGAAAAATAAAAAACTAGTTAATAATGAGTTTTCTTCATATGGAACTGGTGCAATTTCTATTGATAAGCTAAAGAAAAATAAAACTTACAAATTAGTAATGAAATATTATAAGAATCCAAGAGGAAGTAAATTTACTACTAAACTATCAAAAAAAATAGTTGTTAAAGCAAATGGTGAAGCTACTAAGAAAAAATCTTCTAGTGGTTCTAGTTCAGTTAATTCAGCACCAAAATTAAATAGTAGTAATAATACCGCTAAGAGTGTTAGTAAAACCTCGGTAACAAGCATAAAAAAATTAAAAGCTGGAAAGTGCCCAGCTTCACCAAGCATAACAGGTATATTATCTAATGGAACATATTCTACAAATAAATTTACTATGTCTGTTAACACTTCTGGTTTAACACAAAATGAAATAAATAATATTTATGTTGTAAGGAAAACTTATTCTATGTCTAAAACCTATAATTATACTTTAATGGTAAATAAAAAGGGAAAGACAAAATCTAAAAAAGAAGTGTTGGGTGCTTTTGATGATGGTGTTGCTTATAAATTGAAAGATTATTTCGAGTATAAAAATGGAAAATATATAAAGAATATTGATTTCAATACTTATCATAATATAGTTTTATATGCTGGAAGTACAAAATGTTATAATAAGTTCTTTGTAACAGATGGCGTTACATTAAAAGATGGTGTAAGAAACTATAATATGTTAAGTTATAATATTTTAACCACAAAAGGAATAGTTAAAGGTGCGTATACTAATAGTGTAATTAAGTCATCTGATACTAGTATTATTAAACAAGATGATAAAGATAAAAATCATTTTACTAAATTACTCTTTATGAACGCTAATACTAATGCAAGTGGTAAAGTAGTAACTATGACTATAAAAAATAATAATTTAACAGGCTCTTTTAAAACGCAAATTCCTGATAGACATATTATTACAGGGTATTTTCTAAATCCTTTAACAGGTAAAAACGATAAAATTTCAAATAAAGAATTATCCAAGGCAAAAAATACAAAAGATGCAAAAGGTAACACAATATATGGTGTTGAGTTTACAAAAAATCCAAAAACTAATAAAAAATTAAAAGTAGGAGATCCGGTTTATGCAATGGATAGTGGTACGGTATCTACTGTAAGAAATAAGGAAAGCTCTAAAGATACATATGGTTATATAGTTAGAGTAAGATCAACTACTTCATCAGAAGATGGAGAAAAGTTTATTCATTCATATGCACATTTAGGTAAGGTATATGTTAAAGATGGAGTAAGGGTTCATAAAGGACAACTAATTGGTACCGTTGGTAAAAGTGCAAAAAAAGGTAAAAATCTTAAAAATCCAACATTATTTGTAACGGTTGATCATATTAATAAAAATAATAATTCTGAAGTTTTATTATTAAGTAATTTCGTTGGCAGAAACTTACGATATGGTGTTGTTACAAAAGCTGATAATAATTATAAGATATTTCAAAAGTATTTAACGGATAAACAGTTAAGTGAATATCAATAATGAAAGGAGCTTTATTATGAATAATAAGTATAAAGTAGGAAGACCAAGACTTGCTAATAGTAAACAAAAAAAGAATGCTATTATTTGGTTAGCATCTTCACTATTTTTAGTAATTGCAATTATATCGGTTTTTCTTATTAATGATATGGGTGTTTTAAATCTAAAGGCTAGTGCTTCAAATAGTAGTGGATTAAAGAAAAATGGTTTTATATATTATTCTCAACTACATAGATATACAAGATTTTGTGGTAGAAGTGGTGCTACTATAGGTACTTCAGGATGTGGCGTTACATCTATGGCAATGGTACTTAGAAACTTATATGGCGATAAAAAGTATACACCTGAATATACAATGAGAGAAGCATATAAAGGTCATTTTTGTGGTGCTGGAATAAGTGGAACATATTGGAAATATTTTCCTTATTCTGCAAAAATACATAATCTTAAATATTATAATATTCCTAAAAATGCAAGTGGTGTAAAAAAGATAAAAGAAATATTGAAAAACGGTGGATTAGTAATAGTAAACGTAGGATATAAAAGTCCATTTACACATGGTGGACATTATATGGTTTTATATAAATTATCTAAATCAGGAAGAGTATATGTTGCTAACCCAAGTAAAAGGCCTAGAACTTTAGATAATAATACATATGATTTACAAAAAGACTTTTTAAATAAAGGATGGACTAAAAATGGATGGTGGGGGTTTGAATTAAAAAATAAAACAACCACTACTAAAAAGGTATCAGCAAAAATTACTACTCCTAAATTAGCTAGTTCATCTACTAGTGCTAGAGATAAATTAGAAAAGATGGAAGATGGTAGATGTCCTGTTGCACCTACAATTAATCCAGTATTATTATCTGGTAGTACTTATAGAACTGATAAAGTAGAATATAGTGTAAACATTAGTAATCTAACAGAAGCTGAACAAAACAAATTATATATTCTCGCTCAGCCATATGATAAATCAAGGGTTTTAACATATACTAGATTAGTAGGTAATAAAGGAAAAACAGAAAAGAAAAAGGAAAAAATAGGAGTTTATAAAAATGCTAAATCATACCCTTTAAAATCTATTCTTAAGAAATCCGGTGAAAGATATACTAAAGTGATTAATACTGATGAGGCATATCATATAACGTTGTATTCTGGCGGTAAGAAATGTTATGATAATTTCTTTGTAAAAGATGGTTATAATTTTGTAAATAATTATAAAAAATATGTTTTATCTAAATATAACATTGTAACTTCAAAAGGAATAGTTAAAGGTGCAATGTCAAACGCAAAAGTTAAATCAAGTGATAGTAAAGTATTTAAAGTAAATAATAAAATAGATGAATTATCGTTAAAAGCTGCATTTTATGGAGCAAAAGATGGTAGTGAGAAAAACAAAAGTGCGGTTATAAAAATGACCAATGGTAATTTATCTGGCACTTTTAAAGTTACAATTCCAGATAGATATTTACGTACAACATATTTATCAAATCCTTTAACTGGTGGTAATACTGCTATTGGTAAGGCTAAACTTAAAAAAGCGTCAAATACAAAAGATAAAAATGGTAATAAATTGTATGGTGTAGAATTCGTTAAAAACCCTAAGACTAAAAAAGCATTAAAAGTAAACGATAAAGTTTATGCAATGGATTCTGGTACCGTAACAACTGCCAGGGCAAAACAAAGTTCAAAAGATACATATGGTTATATTGTTAGAATTAAATCAACTGTTAACAGTGAAGAAAATGAAATATTCATACATTCATATGCTCATTTAAACAAATTATATGTAAAAAAAGGAATGAGAGTGCATAAAGGTCAAGTAATTGGTACGGTAGGTAAAACCGGTAAAAAAGGCAAGAATTTATCTAAACCAACATTATATGTTACTTTAGATCATATTAATTTAAATAAAAAATCTGAAGTTCTTCTTTTGAATAACTTCATAGGACGTAATTTAAGTTATAGTGTTGTAAATAATGATGATAAAAATTATAAGGCATTTCAATCTTATATTGAAAACAAAGATTTATGTAAATACTACATAATTGGTAATACTTGTAATTAATAAAAAAATCTACAAAATGTAGATTTTTTTTTAAATATATAGTATTATATATTGACGCAAGAAGGGATTGATTGTATGAGCTTAATTAGTAGAATATTAATTAAAATTTTTAATAAATTTCCAAATGTAAAAGAAGAGATAAAAAACGAACTTACAAATAGTGAAATTGATAAAAGAAAAAGAGATGAATTTAATAAAATAACCATAGGTGATATGGTTATATGTCCAACTCCTGATTTTGCAGGAGATGATTATTCACATTTGATTAGACCTTTTATTGTGGTTGGAAGAAAAGAAAATACTATATTTGCGTTATATGGTACTACTCATGATAAGTCTAATATTCATTGTTATTATGAAATGTTTAATTCTCATAAATCAACTTATACTTATTACGATTGTAGCAAAATACTAAAATTAACTAAATCGGATTATATTAAATCAGGGAGTAGAGTTTCTGATTATGCATTAATATCTATATATGAAATGCTTATTACTAATTGTGATTGCCTTGGTATTATAGATACTAAGTATTTAAAGGTAGATACTACTAAGGGAAGCATTGTTACAGTTGATGGAAAAATGTATATGATACTAAGTAAGAATAATAATAAATATAGGGTAGTTGAACTAATAGAAGTTGAAAAGCCAAGATATTATGAAAGAGTATTTGGTATGAAATATACCCTAAACCCAGAATCATTAACAGAAATAAGTTGTGATAAAGTAAAATACGTATTAAAAGACGCTGATCCAATATTTATTGATAAGGTAAAAAATGATTTAAAAAAGGTTTCTAAAGCTAAAGATGTACCTTTTAGTTTTTCTGATATTATAAGTATAAATAGATCTAAAGAAAAAGGCATATGTTTATGTGCTGATAAAAAACATGTTTATTATGTAACTTTTGACGTATTTGATTTATTTACTGGTATTAATAAAGTAGATATTAACAAAGTCAGCAATACGTATGAAAAATTAAGCTATGAAAACGTTGCAAGACTAATAAATAAGATTGATAAAAAATTAGATAATAATTCAAAATACGTTGATGAGCATCTTGCAAAAAGGATAAAAAGAGAATATAAAAAAGAAAGGTGATAATATGTTTGATCATGAATCATGTTATGTAGGGTATCAAATATTATATGGTGGTGATAGATACTACGTATTTGATGATGATGAAAATAATATAACAATTTATAAAATGATAATTAATGACCCTAATCTTATTGGCATATATAACGAACATATAAAATATTCATTTGATTTTAATAACCCCTTAGTAATTGATAAGCATCATTCATATTATCAAATACATGATACGTTTTTAAATATTTCAAGAAAAAGAATTAATGACTTAAAACAAACTATTTTATCTGGTCATTATAATCATAACAAAAAAAATATCATTAATAATGATTTTGAATTAGGTGATGTTTTAACACTTAATAAATCTAATCATAAGATAGTATATTTATGGAAAGATAATGGAGTTATATATTATGTTCAATTAAGAGGTGGCTTTTTAGTAAATAGAGTATGTATTATAAAAGAAGGTAAGATTAAAAGAAAATGTGATTGTTTAACAAATGAAGAAAGAAAACAATTATTAATTGATTTGCAAAATAATTGTAAATTTAGTAGTGATGATAACTGCTATATAGATAAAGATGAGGTAAAAGAAAAAATAGATTCTTGTTTAAAAAAAGTATTATAAGTGATATACTTATATTAAAGTAGGTGATAATATGTTTGTAGATGAGGTAATACTAAAGGTAAAAGCTGGTAATGGTGGTGATGGATGCACTGCGTTTAGAAGAGAAAAGTATGTACCTGATGGTGGACCATTTGGTGGAAATGGTGGAAGAGGTGCCAACATTATTTTTAAAACAGATTTAGGGTTAAAAACCTTGTTAGATTTAAGATATCAAAAGCTAATTAAAGGTCCTAAAGGATCAAATGGTATGGGAAAAAATAAAAATGGAAGAGGTGCTGAGGATATAATTATTAAAGTGCCAGTAGGTACTACCGTTACCGATGAAGAAACAGGGCTTATAATTGCTGATTTAACCAGAAAAGATGATGAAGTTATAATTGCACATGGTGGAAGAGGTGGAAGAGGTAACACCGCTTTTGCAACAGCAGCTAATCCTGCACCAGATTTTTCCGAACATGGTGAACCAGGAGAAGAAAAAACTATTAAAGTTGAATTAAGATTACTTGCAGACGTTGGGTTTGTGGGCTTACCATCAGTAGGTAAATCAACGATGTTATCTAAAATATCTGCATCAAAACCAAAGATTGCAGCATATCATTTCACAACTTTAAACCCTAATTTAGGGGTAGTTAAAACAAGGGATAATAGAACCTTTGTGGCAGCTGATTTACCTGGGTTAATTGAAGGTGCATCACTTGGAGAAGGTCTTGGAGATAAATTCTTAAAACATATAGAACGTACTAAAGTTATTGCACATATAATTGATATGTCTGGGGTAGAGGGTAGAGATCCAATAGAAGATTATAAAGTTATAAATAAAGAATTAAATGATTTTAATGAAAAGCTAGGTAAAAAGCCTCAAATAATAATTGCTAATAAAATGGATATTGAAGGTGCAAAAGAAAATTTAGAAAGATTTAAAAAAGAAGTAAAAGAAAAAGTATATGAAATAAGTGCTATTAATTCAACAGGATTAGACGATGTTTTAGTAGCAATTGCAGATCTTTTAGAAAATTGTGAAGATGAACCTCTTTTTGATGATGAAAAATTTGAATCACACGTACTTTATAAGTTTAAAAAAGATAAGCCATTTACTATAACGCGTGATAATGATATTTATGTAATTCGTGGTAAAGAAATAGAAAAATTATTTAAAATGACAAAATTTACAGATGATGGTGCACTTCGTTTTGCAAGAAAATTACGTAAGATGGGAATAGATGATGAATTACTTAATATGGGTGCTAAATATGGTGATAAAGTACAAATAATGGATTTAATATTTGAATTTAAAGAATGATTAATCATTCTTTTTATTTATTTACATTTTATTTTACACTTAATTGTATTATTACTTTGTAATAAAAGTCTTTATATAGTATTATTAATATGTAATACAATAGGATAGTAGGTGTTTATATGTTTAAGGAAGAAAAAAGAAGTGTAGGAAGACCAAAACTTGCAGATACTAAGTTAAAAAAGCAATCTTTAATAATGCTTGTAGTATGCTTAGCTGTAGTATTAACACTATTATTTACTGGCGCGTATAAACTTAATATAATTAAGTTTAATAGACTAAAAGGTGAATTAGCATGCACTGAAATACCATTAAATATGCAACCAAGAAGCGAAAGTAACCCTGAGGGGGTAGAACATGGATTCACGGACATTAATTTTTATACTGCTGTTATAAATGCATATGCAAAAACACAAAAGTTATCAAGTATTAATTATTGTGAAAGAATAAGCGTAGATAAATTATCAATTATTACTGAATTGTTAGCATATGATAAAAATATTAGTGACGTCAGTGGAATTCAATATTTAACAGGATTAAAAAGATTATCTTTGTCTAACAATAACATAACAAGTATAGATTTAAGCAATAATTCTCAATTAACGCGCCTTGACTTATCAAATACTAAATTAAGTGAGCTTGATATTAGTAATATTAAGAATATCAACATTGGAAGTGGTGATTCATTTTTAGCAACAAATACTTTTGATAAAACATATAATATTAAATTAGGGGATACAATTGATATAGAAACAGGTATTATAAAAACACCATATGAATCATATTATGGTATGCGTAAATATTTTTATGATGGAGCTGGTGTTGCAAAACTTGATGAAAATATTGTAACAGCATTAAAGCCAGGTAAAACAACACTATTAGTACATTATCAATGGGGATCTGAGGATAGATGTTCATTTCCTATAAAATATACTATTAATGTTTTAGCTGATGAATTTGACGATGCATATTTAAGAGCGGGATTTACAAATGAAAATACATATTCATGTGTTGTAAAAAGTATAGATAGTTCTTTAAGCGAAAAAACCTATTTACCTCCAGTAACGCTTAATAACATAAAAATATTATATTGCCCAAATAGTAATCTTGAAAATGTAGATGATTTAAGACTACTACCAAACCTAGAACAGATAGATTTATCAAACAATAACATTTCTACTATCAACTTAGTTGAAAATACTAAGATTATATCTATTAATATTCTTGATGCATTAAAATCAAATACTGAATATATATTAAAGGGTGAGCAAAAAGAATATATACCTTTAGTTTTAAATGATATTTATAATACTGTTTACACATCACTTGACGAAAACATCGTTAAATATGAAAATGGTAAAATATTTGGTGTAAAAGAAGGAACTACTAATATAGAATTAACTAATAATTCAATTCAGACAAATAAGCCAACTTACGCATATTATATGCAAAAATATTATGAATGTAGTGCTGCAGGAAATTGTGATACTGAAACATTAATTAATGATGTTTTAACAAAATTTAATATTACTATGGAAGAGCTAGAACAAGAATTTTCTAATGGTATTACAACAACAACTTTGTTATCACAACAAATAAAAGTTTATGACATAATAAGTAATAAGTATAACGTTGACAAAACAAAAAAAGAGATAGTGTGTAATGAAAGTTTTGATAAAGATAATATAACTCTTACTTTAGAAGGATTAACAGGTGAAGCAGAAGATAACAAGTACATTATAAAAGATGGTGATACTATTGTTGATAGTTATACAATAGTTATTAATAAAAAGACAGAAGATAAAAAAGAGAGAAAAAAAGAAGAAAAACAAGCTCAAAAGAAATTGCAAAATAGCAATGTAAACAAAGCACTAGGAGATATTTATCTAACTGAAGATACTATAGTTAATGCTGAAACTTTAAAAGAAGTAAAAGGAACTGATAGAAATATAATATTAGAACAAGATGATATAACATTTACAATAAATGGAAAAGATATAGAAAGTACTGATAGTATAGATTTAAATGCATCAATAAATACACTTACAGCATCAAGTATAAGCGAAGAAGTTAAAGATAAGGTAAAAGATGGGGTAGTAATAAGTTTTGATTCTACAAGTAAATTACCAGGTAAGGTAAAAGTAGAAATGAAAGTAAGCAAAGAGAATCAAAAAATACTAGGAACAGAACATATAAAATCATATTTATATAAAGATGAAGTATTTACACTAGTTGCAGATGATTTAAGTGTAAATAATAACAAAGTATCATTTTATATAGATAAGTTAGGGTATTATGTACTTACTAAAGATGAGGTAAGTAGTGATGTATATAATGATATTCCACTTATAAAAGAAAATGCTAACTTGCAAAAAGAGTGTATTAATTATAAATTATGTATATTATTATTTATATTATTAATCGAAATAATATTAGTTTTTGTACTTGGTATACTATTATTAAAGAAACACAAAAAAGAAAAAAAGATGGCTAAGAAAAATACAAGAAAAAAGAGTAAAAAATAATTTGCTCTTTTTTGTTTATATTCCTTGTAATTTATTAATATTTATTATAAAATTATGTTATAAGGTAAAGGAGGCGTTGTTATGAATAATGAAGATATTGAAGTATTGGATTTTGATGACAGGTCTTCTGATAATATAGAGGTAGTAGATTTAGATAATAAAGTATCAGATTCTATAGATGCATTATTAAATGATGCGTTAAAAGGAGAAGAAACTAACAATAATAATGAAGTTTTTGAAGAGGTGAATAGTAAAAAACTTGATGTGTACGTACCATCTTTAAAAAACTTTAATATTAAAAGTGCTAAAGTTCATAAAATTGTAAAAAAAGTTATGATTTATACTATTATTTTTATATTATTTACTTTTGAATTTTTCTTAAATAAGGCTGATAAAGTATTAACTGATATAAGGGTTTATGCATCTGATAATGATCCAATTATGATATCTAAAAATGATAAATATGGATTTGTAGATTATACTGGTGAAGTGCTTGTAAATCCAAAATATAGTTATGCTGAAGATTATATTAATGGATATGCTATTGTTAAGGATGCTAGTAATTTACCTCTTGTAATTGATAAGGGTGGTAAAGAGGTAATAAAAACTGGTGATTATTTTAACATGGTTAGAGCAGGTAATAATATAATAGTTAGTAAAGCAACTGATAAAGGATTAAAATATGGTATTTTAAGAAGTGATTTAAAACAAATACTTGATTTTAAATATGATTTAATAAACTATAAAGATGGAATTTATACTTTTACTAATGGGAATTATGTAGGTATTTTAAATTCTAAGTATAAGGAAGTATACAAGTTTAAATTAAATGACTTTGATAGTAAAGCAATTGATATTAATCCATCTACTATTACTGATTCTAATAAAGTAATGTATGCAGTTGTAACTATAAATAGATCTTCAGTTATTTTAAATATTCAAAATGGTAAAGTAGTAACAACTCAAACTCTTAATACGATAATCCCAGAAGATAACAACGTATTTTATGAAGATAAAGGTAATGGTATTAAAGAGTATTACTACGTATATAATGATAAACTAATGATTGATTCAATTGATTATAATTATCTTGAGATGCCATCATTAGAAGCTGGTGTATTAAAAGCGTTTAAAAAAGATTATTCATATGAAGTCATTCTTGGAAAAACTGGTGAAGCTTACCAAGATTTAGCAATTTCTGATACATACTTTGGTGATGATGTATTCATATATAAAACATATGATATGAACCAAGCTAAAAGTGTTTATAAATTAATAAGTAATGGTAAAGAAGTGGCATCACTTGATAATATTAAGGGTATTAAACGTGGCTTTAAAAATGGTTATGCAATTATTATTAATAATGATAATAAATACGCATACATAGATAAAAGCGGAAAATTATTAAATGAGGATGCATATACATCTGCAACTTCGTTTGATAAATATGGTGATGCAATCATAAAAAAGGGTAATAAATATTGCTTATTAAATAATAAAAGAGGGTTAATATTAGATTGTAAGTATAACAATATAAAAAGCGCAAGTGATAAGTATAAAATTAATAATATGTCAGAGAATCAAACTATTTATTATGCTGCTAAAGAAGGAAGCATGTATAAACTATATAATATGGATGGTAAGGAAGTTATTGATGATTCGTATACAAACGTAGCATTTGATGATGAGTATGGTTTTGTTAAAGTATCAAATAGTTTATATGATAAGATTATTTCTAGTTCTACATTGGAAAGTATATCTATAAATAGTTTTTCTACAAAATATAAATCTGGTAATAATTACATTATTTTAGGTAATAAGTATTATAATAAAAAAGGTAAGGTAATATATGTTATGCCAAAGAATAAATAGGAGTTGATAAGATGAATGATGAATTTGAAATAAAAGATGTATCCGATCTTGAACCTGTAAAAAAAGATAAAGATATTTTTATGAAAATAATTATAATTATGCTCGTAGTATTAGTTATTGGCTTTTTAATAGTTTACTTTTTTGGTTATGACATATTAAAACCATATATAGAGGTGTAATGCTATGAGTAAAAAAATACTAAAAACAGCTATAGATGTTATAATACTTGCAGCGGTTATTGCATTATATGTATTAGCAATCAGATTTATATATGACCAATTTAGAGAAAGAAAAAGAAGAGAAATATCAGATGGTATTCTTGAAAAAGTAAATAAAAATATAAAGAAAAAAAATACTAAAAAAACAAGTACAGAGCAAAAGGTTAGATATGGCGGACATAATTATACCGTTTTGGGTACTTTAAATATTCCTAAAGTTAGGTTTTATCAACCAATATTAAAAGAAAATACTTATGGTGCATATAATGTATCCGTTGTTAAAATAAAAGGCCCTAATCTAAATGAAGCTGGTAACGTAGTTATAGGTGGACATAATTATATGCGAAGTAAGTATTTTATGGTTATTAATAGATTAGTTAAAAATGATGTAATATTAGTTACTGATTTAAAAGGTAGAACAGTAAAATACTATGTGTATGATTACTATATTACTTCCGATGATGATGCAAGTTATTTACAAAACATTAAAAATGGTGGTAAATATTTAACGCTAGTTACTTGTAATAAAGGCGGAGTAGATAGATATATTGTAAAAGCACAAGCAAAATAAAAAATAGGTTAAAGAAGTGATTTGAGAAAAATCTACACGAAATAAAAAGACGTGTAGATTTTTTGTATGTTAAAATTTAATAAAGGAGGGTAATAAT
>CADBMO010000033.1 GCA_902795755.1 uncultured Erysipelotrichaceae bacterium
AATTGATTGCAAGGCTGATTAGAAACATTATTGCAACCTATGAATGTTAAAGAATCAGTAAAATCAAAAAGTGATGATCCTGTTCTTTCAAATGGCGTTTGATTATCTACATATATTTTATACCCTAATTGATTCCATGTAAAGGAAAATGTGTGCCAAACATCAGGAAGTATTGTAATATTAGTATTAATTGGTGATATAAGACCACGGTAATTGATAGTAATAACTTTATCATTATCTTTTATTTCTATTAATACTTTTTCGCCTTCTCCATATCCTTTTTGAATGCACAAAAGCGTTCTTAAAGCATCTGTATCTAATTCTTTTGATTTATCAATTTTAAATCTAAAACTTATAAATCCTTCATTTTTAAAATTGAAATCATATGCAAGTATGGATTTTGTACTGCCATCTAAACCTACTAAATCATTATAGCTTCCATAAACATGCTTGTTGGTGTAATAATGATCATCTTCATGTTTTTTATTATCTAATTTAAATATTTTAGTTTTATCAAGTTTGAATGATGAATCACCATACGAATAATAAATTGGTTTTAATCCATTCTTTGATGTTAGACTTCCATTAAGAGTAATTAAATCTAAATCATTATATAAATCTTTATTATAATAAATTACTCCACTTGCTTTATTATCATTTTTCTTAAATACATATTTATATGCATCATTATAAATACCAATATGTCCATCAATACAATCACTATTATTGCCAAATGAAGCATATAAAATATCAAATGACATTGGTAAATTAGCTTCGTTTTCCAAATCATCTAAAGTAGCATTAATACTATGATATTTACCTAAGATTATCCTAGTGATATCATCTACTATAAAACCACTGACATCATGTTCTTCTCTATAATCATTTACTATTAAAACAAGCTTTGTATCATTGATATTTCTTTTTAGTTCTATTCCAATTAAATTCCATTCATTTATTTTTAAATATATACTATCAAATAAATTATGGTTGTATACAAATAATACTCTGCCACGTTTATCATAGCGTATTGCGCCTATTTCTTCTGTATCACTTGCAAGTGATAATAATTGTACAGTAGGTGGTGATTGTATACTACAAGTATCTGGTTTTACTAAAAAGAATATACTTTTGTGATTATTGAAATTATTGTTCCATGTATCATATTTGAAACTATCATCACTTTTTTCACTTCTTTCTTTATTGAAAGATGTAGTGTTATATGAAATCATATGTCCACTTTTTGAAAATCTGAAAACTTTTTTATTGATTTCATCATCTTGAATAATAGGAATATAATACATGCTAGGATTTTCGCCATATTTTAGTTTTACATCTTCAAATACACAATCATTATCAAATCTACTTTCTAATCTTGAAAAATATCCACCACTTGTATATTCATTATATTCGTATTTATAAGCGTAATTGTAATTGAATGATGTTCCATTAATGTTATATGTTTTTTGTTGGAGAGAACCTAAATTATCATATTCGTTTGATATTTTTAAAGTATTATTACTATTTTTAATATTTATTAATTTACCATTAATATCGTATTCATAATAATATGTTCCACTTAAATCTATTCTTTTAATCAAAGCATCATTAAAATCATAATAATATCTTGCTACATCATTATTTTCAAATTTTACATTTGATAAGCGTTGTTTTTCATCATAAATAAATGTATATGTTCCATTTGGATATACTTTACTTGCAAGTAATCCTGTATAATTGTATCCGTCCTTGTAATATGTAAAGCTGTTTAAAGTATTATTATCAATAATAACATTTTTTAAACTTCCCCACTCATCATATAAGCTATAATTATAAACAGTTCCATTACTAATACTTACTGTACTTATGTTTTCTTTATTGTCATAAGTGAAATTTTGATTAATAGTATTTGTATTAGTATCATATTTTTTATTTATCAATAAATCTTTGTTGTTATAAGTGAAACGCTCAACTAATCCACTAGGACTATTTCTTTTAATAAGACGCTCTCTATCATCATATTCATATGCAATAACACTATCGTCATAGGATTTTTGATATAAAATATTACCATTTTTATCACTTTCTTGTTCTAAAATTAGTCTTTTATTAGTTGATGTTTTAATAATTTGTTTACACAAATTATCATTATCATCATAACTAAATAAAAACTCATTGCCATCTAAATCGCTTATTTTACTAACATTTCCATTTGATAAGTAATCATATTCATATACATTTCCACTTTTAGAAGCATATCTTTTCACTTTCGCATTATCATTATAATCAATTTTATTATTTGTATTGTCTTTTGCAATATCAGTTAATGAATTAGTTTCATTATATGCATAATATGAAGTGTTATCTTCTTTATAAAAACCAAATGCTGTCAAATAACAATCATTTTTACTTTTATAACTTACACCAACAATTACTTTTTTATAAGCAGCTTCAGTTGTAATTGTTTGACTCCTCAAATGATAGATATTTGTCTTATCAGCAAAATTATATCCATATGACTTTTGTCCACCAACTAAATAATCTACAATTATGAAACTATAACATATATCATTCAAACAATTATTAGTTTTCGCAAAATAATATAGTGAAAGTGTTTCACCAGCACCACCTTGGACATTGATTTCTTGTAAAAATGTTTTTGTGATATTTCCATCACCTAAAAGGCTCACTCCATTTATTTTTAATTCTTTTGATATTATTTTATTTAATGGATTAGCAAGTGTAACATTAGAAATTAAATATTCGCTTGATGAACAATAAGTAATCCAACCATATAAATAATTACCATTATCATTTAACTCAAATCCACCATTTACAATATAATTGTCAATATTCTTTATGCCATAATGCATAAAATCTTCACAAAGCGTAAATTCACATAA
>CADBMO010000034.1 GCA_902795755.1 uncultured Erysipelotrichaceae bacterium
ATATTCTAATAACTTTTCAAATAATGGTTCTGTTTCAGATAAAGAAGAGATAACCTTTCTTAAATCTCCTACCGCAGGTATATCAAATTCTTCCCTTAGTTTACCAGTGGATTTCCCATCATCACTTACTGATACAACAACAGATATGTCAACAGGGAACTCTTTTAATCCTCTAACCATATTAGAAGTACCAGTACCTCCACCTAATATTACAACTTTTTTGCTCATAATTCACCTCAAATAAACATTGTTTTCTTTTTCATATCCAAGCATGGTGCTATCACCATGACCTGGATATATAACTATATCATTATCATATTTTTTTATATTGTTAATACTCTTTAACATTTCACTTTCATTTCCACCCTTTAAGTCACATCTACCAATAGAATTCTTAAATAAAAAGTCACCTACAAACATTACCTTATCATCTTTAAAGTAATATGTAACAGAATCTTCTTTATGACCTGGAGTATCTATTATTTCATACTTAAATGGCTTAATAATAGTCTTATTTTTGTAATCAATAACAGGACATTTATAAACATTTACGCACTCACTAAGTGCTCCTACATGATCAAAATGATGATGAGTTATTAAAATGCCAAGAACTTGTTTATTACCTACTAAATTCTTTATTTTATCAAACTCATCTCCTGGATCTATTATTAAACACTTACCCTTTATGGATATTACGTAACAATTTTCTTCTAAGTATCCTACCTTTACTACCTTAATATTCATTATAACTCCTTAATTAATGCTTCATATAATAAATCAACCAAATAATTACTAGGTTCTAAGTTATACTTATTCATTAACCTATCAAAAACTTCATCATTAACATCTAAGTTTAAATATTTAAACACTGACTCTATTTTGTTATTAACGTTCAAATAGTTTCTAGTATATGAATTATCAATTATTAAAAGCGGTAAATCTTCTATAAACTTTTTAAAATTATTCATAAGTGATTTTGTTGTTTTAACATATTTAAAAGACTCATTATCATAATTAGTCATATTAAGTATATCTATGCTTTTTATTTTATCTTTATCTAATCTATAATCAAATCTATCTATTAATTTTATACCATCTATCTTAAGCGCTGATAGCTGCGCTATATCACCACCAGATACTTTGGTAGGTATTATCTCAAGTATTATGTATTTTTCATTTTTTAAATCCATTTTGTACCTTCTTTCATACTAATTATAATTGTATAATTTATTATAATTTTAGTCAATTTAAAACCATATAATTTATTGGAGGTTATTATGAATAAAATAAAAAAATTAAAAATATTTGCTGCGTTACTTGCCTTTGTGCTTTGCTTTCCACTACACTTTTTATATGATAAATTTCCATGTTTTATAACAAGTATTATAGCGCCGGTTAATGAAAGCATAGCAGAACACATGAAATTATTATTTGGTTCAATAATAATATCTGGTATTATTCAAAAAATAATAGTTATTATAAAAAAACTAGATATCAAAAACGTATGTATATCTAATTTTACTGCAGCAGTTTTGTCTATTCCCATATTTTTAATCATGTTTTTACCAGTATATAGTTTAATTGGTAAAAATCTACCTATTACCATAGTTATTATGTTTATTGCAATAATAATTTCTGAAATAATATCTTATTACATTATGAAAAGAAGTGATTTAAAACTAGAAAATATAGCAATAGTATTTGTACTTATTACATACATTGTATTTGGATTATTTACCTATTTTCCACCACATAACAAACTATTTATAGATCCACTTGATAATACATATGGTATTAAAAAATCGTTAGGATAAACTAACGATTTTATTTATTATTCCTTTACCTTTTTCGGTTAAGAATTCTATACTTGTAATTATAGATGCTAATAAACATATAAGCATATCTTCCATGGTATCAAATACTCCAGTATCAATGTTATGCTGCATATTAGATCCCATGGTATTATCAATTAAAAATTCACATAACTCCCAAAGTGATGCTACCATCATAACAAATGATAATATAAATATTATGTTAAATAGTTTGTTTTTATTATTATACATCTTTAACCATTTAAGTATTATTAATGCTAAAACTGATGTTAATACACCTGATATAAAATGTGCAAATAAATCATACCACCATACATAATTATAAAGGTATATAACACTACCTAAAAAGTCTACTAAAAACATAAAAATTATATATATTAATTCAATAACGGGCGTTATTCTTATTTTAAAAATACCTCTTAATACCTTTGGTATCAATAATATTAGTATTATTGATAAATCTGCCAATAACCTATCATTTTGACCAATATTAATATCCTTAATAAAAACACATATTGAAAGCAAACTAATTATAATTATTAATATATTATTAACTTTCTTCATTACATGAACCTTTCTTTAAAACTTTCAAGCCTTAATCCTATTTCTGAATCCTCATATTTTGAATTAGAAAGATTTAGTTTCTTCTTAAATATAACTACTATTGCATTTTTAATATCTGGTAACCATTCAAGAAATGTCTTTTCCTTCTTTCTAATACCAAATGCTTCTTCTAATTTATCTGATGAAGTAACTTCAAATGGATTTTGATTTACAATTTTATCTTTTAACACATCAGCAATTACATCTAGATATTCTACGTAATTATCTTTGTTTATATCTAACTTAGTAATTGTATCAATGAATAATTCATAATTATTTTGCTCTAGATATGCATTTAATATCCATTTTGTTTTATTCATTTTATTTATCCTTCTTTATAAAATTATATGCATCTTTGCACATTTCTTCAATTTCTTTTTCAGCTTTCCAACCAAGTTTTTCATAAGCATATGTTGGATCAGCATAACATGCTGCAACGTCACCATCTCTTCTACCAACAATTTTATAGTTTACCTTAACATCATTTACTTTCATAAATGTATTTACTAATTCAAGTACGCTATATCCATTTCCGGTACCTAAGTTATATGCGTCGCATCCTTTGTCTTTTAAAACTTTTTCTATTGCTTTTACGTGCCCTTTTGCAAGGTCTACAACGTGAATGTAATCTCTTACTCCAGTTCCATCTTTAGTATCATAATCATCCCCAAAAATACTTAAACACTCTAATTCACCAGTTGCTACCTTTATAATGTATGGCATTAGGTTATTAGGTATTCCTTTTGGGTCTTCTCCAATTAAACCAGATTTATGTGCTCCAATTGGATTAAAGTATCTTAAAAGTGCAATACTCCAATCATTATCTGACGTATATAAATCTCTTAATATTCCTTCTATCATTAACTTGGTAGAACCATAAGGGTTAGTGGTAGGTCCTAGGTCAAAGTCTTCTTTAATTGGTAAAGTCTTTGGACTACCATATACCGTTGCAGAAGAAGAAAATACTATCTTTTTAACATTATGCTTTGTTGCAACCTCTATTAAAGAAAGTGTTGAATCAATATTATTACGATAATACATAATTGGTTTTTTTACACTTTCACCTACTGCTTTATATCCTGCAAAATGTATTATAGCTTTTATATCATTTTCATTAAATATTTTTTCAAGCGCATCTTTATCACATACGTCATTTTCATAAAACTTTACTTTCTTTTTAGTAATATCTTCTATATAAGATACTACCTCTTTCTTTGAATTTGATAAATTATCAATAATAACTACGTTATAACCTGCGTTTAATAATTCAACACAAGTATGTGACCCTATAAAACCTGTTCCACCTGTTACTAAAATATCCATTAATATCACCATCCATTTCTTTTTACAAACGTAACGTTTTTACCATCTATTTTTAAAACAAGTTTATTATTTTTTAAACTAATTATTTTTACCCTCTTTTTATTTATGTCTTTACCTCTTTTGCACGTAGAATATATTGTATCTCCCTTTATTTCGTATTTAGATTTACTTTTACCTTCACCTATCCATGCATCATCTCCAAAGAAACAAAAATAATCTTCAATATCTTCTTCAGCATATGGAAATAGTATATAATGAACCTCATTTTTAGAAAAATACAAGTATCCACTTTCATATTGACAATCACTTATTTTATTATACCAATCATTCGGATATGTCTGTGTATGACATTCCATATCATCCACTACCCAAGTGCTATTCATTAGTTTATGAGCATAATTTGAATCATCATTATTAATTATTACCATAACAAATACATATATTAATAATAAAAACCAAAGTATAAATATTATAGTAAGAATTGATTTTTTCTTTAACATTTTACACCTCTATTATAATTATAACAAAAAAAGGTTTTTATTAAAACCTTTATAATTTTATTTTAGATGTACGAGATAACCAATCTTCTTTTTCTAAAATCATTTTATATATATCACACTTACCTTTATAAGCGTCTTTATCAATACCATATGGCTTAAATCCTAATTTGTTTAATACCCTTCTAGCTTTTTCATTACCATCTACGTAATTACATATTATATTGTCGTACCCTATTTTAAACAAAGTATCAAGAACTTCAACCGAGCTTTCAGTTGCATATCCCTTATTCCAATAATTAGGGTGTATATTAATTAATAATGTTACGGATTTATTATTAATATCTTCATCAGTAGTTAATACGTTACCTATAGCATTATCATCTAAATATATTATCCAATCAAATATATGTGCCTTTTCACATTTTTTATAATAACTTTCTTTTCCCTTTTTAAAACATTTTTTTATTTTATCGTTATCTGATTTAACATATTCAAAAGTATTATCTACGTTTTGTAATTTACTAAAGTCATACTCATATACCTTTAGAAAATCTTCTTCGCATCCTTTCATAAGTTTTAAGCGTTTTGATTCAAGAATACTTGTTTCATAATTCATATATACCACCTACTTTACCTATCAAAGGTCATTACCTTTTTCATATTAGTTATATATTATAATGTCAAAAATAATAATAATCAATAAATTTTAATAAACTTTTTTTATTTTTTAAACTTTTTTTATCTTTCTTTATTTTTTAATAAAAAAGGCTTGAAAAAGAAAGAAAAAATTGATATTATATTATTGCGTTGTTATGGCGAGATAGCTCAGCTGGCTAGAGCGTTCGGTTCATACCCGAAAGGTCGAGGGTTCGATCCCCCCTCTCGCTACC
>CADBMO010000035.1 GCA_902795755.1 uncultured Erysipelotrichaceae bacterium
ACTTACGTTCCCTTCTTGTATTAATCCGGATGAATTTGATGTATTTAATACTCCTGCTACTCCACCTACATTTGTATTTCCTGTTACTTCTGTTTTTGAATAAACATTTGCCATGTAATTATTTGATTTATACCCTACTATTCCACCTACATTAGTATCTCCTTTTACTGTTCCACTTGTTTTTACATGTGTTAATAATCCGGATGATTGTCCTGATAGAATTCCAGTATAATTATTACCTGTTACTTCTGCATTTTTTACTATTAAATTCTTTATTGTTCCACTTGCATATCCAAATAATCCTACATAATCTTCTTCTGATCTATTAATGTATAAATTTGATATTGTTTTATTATTACCATCAAACACACCTTGAAAATACTTGGAATTATTACCTATAGGACTGAATCCTTTTTCGGTGGTAAGCTCTGTTAATAAATCTTCTACAGTACCATTTCCATTTATATCACCATATTCTTTGGCTTTATAATTTTCATATGACTTACTTTCATCATTAAAATCTAAATTTTTTGCTAATTTAACATATTTTTTATTATATGTGTTACCATTATTAACATCCTGCATAAACCATACTAAATCCTCAATTGATTCAATCATATAAGGATTACTCTCACTACCATCACGATTTCCTTCGTCTGTAATATCTCCTGGAGTTTCATCTACACTATAAGTCGAATCATCAATTTTAACAGTTTTAGCAATCCAAGTTATTCTTGCATAACCATTTCCTTCTTTTGCATAATCAGATATTGCTACGTCACTTGCGTTTTCTGTTGTATTAGTTTTCATATTTTTCTTTTTCGATTTCATACAATTATAGCATGTCATGTGCTTTTGATATGTTGTTGTGGATAAAAGGTTTGCTATGAATCCTGAGCCACCTTGTCCAGATGATTTTTTACTAACGTTATTCATATAACCGCCATAATATCCGGCACCAGGACCACCAATTCCATCATCACCGCCATTTCCAACAGCATCTTGACCTTTACCAAAAGCATATCCTGTTGTTTGAGAAACTTCTAATTGACTAGTGGTACTAGTATAACTACCCTTATGGCCTCCGCCGGAACCAGGAGCATAAGTCCATGAATTACCTCCCCCAGCACCTGATACTATTAATATAGAATCTTTATTATTTTCTAAAGTGGATAATAACCCTGAAGTAGTTGCAATATGTGTTGCTCCTCCTCCAGCTCCACCAGATTCATCATCATGATTATCCCATGTTGCAGAACCTCCGCCATTATATCCACCATTGGCGTTTGCTTTATATAAACCATTTTGTCCTTTACCACCAACGTTAATATAAAGTGTTTGGCCTTTAGTTAAGTATACTACTCCTGTTGAGTATCCTCCATAGCCAGGTATACCACATAATTTATTATTACATAATGCCATACCACCTTGAGCACCCCAAGTCTCTAATTTATAATATCCTGTGTATGGTACTTTAAACGTTTGCTCTGTTCCATCCGTTCCATCTGTTCCATTATAGTCATATTCCCATAACGTGTTCTTTATTGGCATTAAGTCTTCTGGAAAACCAATTTCTTCCCATCTGTCATTATATCTATAATTCTTTCCTTGAATTGTTACCATTTTAAATGTTTCATCATTACCCGCAAATGAATTATCTTCTAATTCACCTGTTTTTTTACTTATTATTACATTTTCTACACCCATATTATAAAATGTATATTCTGGTACATTACTTACACTATCAGTTACCACTACTGTTAAACCTTCTTTTGTATTTAACATGGTTGAATTATCATCATATATATCCTTTAAATTAGAATTTAATTCTATATATGTAATATCATTTTTTGAAAATGCATTTTTTTCTATTAACGTTAATTTTTTAGGTATTTCTAAGCGGTTAATATTATTATTATAAAATGCGTTTTCTTTTATAGTAGTTAGTTCTTTGTTAAAACTAATTTCATCTATTTCATTTTTTCTAAATGCATTTTTACCTATTATTTGTACGTTATTTAAGTGTATTTCTTTTATATTTGCATTATAAAATACGTTATCTTTTATCTCAATAACCGAATCATCTATTGATATTATAGGGTTTACACCATTGTTATTAAATGGTGCGTTTTCATATTCATCATCACAATTAAAATCAGACTTTAATTCTATATAATCTATATTATTATTTGCAAATGATTCTTTACCTATTTCTTCTAAGGTCGTAGGTAGAAAAATCCTTGTAATTTTACTATTATAAAACGCATAATCAGGTATCTTTTTTACTCCTTCTTGCACATTTAAAACAATATCTTTTTCATTATTACTAAATATATTATTACCTTTAGAATAATCTGTTTTTATATTTGAATATAAATTTACTATCTCTATATTATTTTTTGAAAATGCATTTTTTTCTATATCAGTTAGTTTTCTAGGTATAGTTATATTTTTAATATCATTATTATAAAATGCATTTTCTCCAATTATTTTTAACGAACTAGGTAATGATACCGCCTCAATTTTATTATTTGCAAAAGCATTTTTACCTATTTCTTCTAATTTACTTGATAAAGTAACATATTTAATATTGTTACCTAAAAATGCATTATCTCCTATTTTAGTTATACTGTTTGGAATAACAAGGTTATTAATACTAGCACCATTTATCTTATAATTTACTTTTGTTATTTCTTTATTCAAAGTAAGAGTACCAATACTTGCACCATCAAATGCACCATATTTAATTTCTTTTATGTTTTCATTAATTCTTAAATTACTAATTACAGTATTTGAAAAAATATTTGTTCCAAGTGAAGTTATATCATCAGATATTACTACCTTTGAGTTTTTAGGTATACTATTTAATACGTTAATAATACTTATTATTTCATTATTATTAAATTTGTTTTTAAAACTACTAGTTAAGTCACACTCATTTTCACAAACATCATTTTCTATATTTTGTTTTACAACGTCTAATCTAGAAGATAGTCCATTTATGTTTGAACCAATTACTTCACCAACATTTATCAATTCATATAAAAAGCTTTTTTGATCATCATTTAACTCTATATTATTATCTATTAAGTAATTATTAATTACGTCATTTAAAATACTATTATTATATTTATCTGCATCATATGTTTTTCCAGAACCTTTTAGATAAAGCATACCATCTTCATGATATGTATAGTATGCATTATCTCCTACCTTACCTTTTACTACTACTTTTTCCACACCATTATTATGTAATACTACATCTAACTTACTATTATCACTTATTTCTTTTTCATATGATTCATAGCCTTCTTTTTCTATCCTAATAGTATATGTTCCTTTTTTTAATTTAAGATTAAAAGTACTTTTATTATTTGTTTTTACATTAACTAATTTTGTATATTCATCATCACCAATTACTGTTATAGTAGCATAACCACTTTCACCATAGTCTTGTAATAAACTTCCCTTTATTTCCATGTATGATTCACTCATACTTTCTACGTTACAAATTTCAACATTTTCATCATCAGAAAGAGAAGAACCTAAAACGTTTCCTCTTAATTTTGAAAAATTCATACCAGCATACGTAAATATTGCAACCAGTACTAAAATTATAATTGGTATAACTATTTTCTTCTTACTCATAGTAATGCTCCTTATCATCATAATCACTTTTATCCTTCTTTTTAACAATTAAAATTACGTTAATAATAATTACTATTAATAAAAGAATTGGTAGAATCCATATATATTTATTATTATCCTTTTGAATACTTAATCTTGGCTTTATAAATGATTTTGAACTACCTTCTTTAATAACTGACAATTTATAAATATATGTTTCTTTATCTTTGGTAGTAACTACAATTCTAATGGTATTTTGACCTTCAAACAAAACGCTTCCACCATATACTTCATAAGTACTTTCTTCATCGACTAAGTAAACTTCTACATTTGCATTAGTAGTGGATTTAGATACTGTTATACTAAATGGTTCTTTGGTTAAGTCAACATCTTTACCATTTACTTTAATACTTTTTATTATTTGTTTTATTGTTGTTTTTTTATTATTATGATTACTATTATTATCACGTGAATGATTGTTGCTTGAACTATTACTAGTATCATTAGTTGTATTATTACTATTAGAATTATTATCAGGTTTAATATCAGGTAAACTTGTAATTAAATCTTCTCCCTTTTTAACTAATTCATCAATCTTTTCTTGATCAATTATTTTTAAATCTTTTGGTAATTCTTCAACTTCTTTTATATAATCTTTAATCTTTTCTTGAACATCACTTGGATACTTAGAATAATCTTGTGGTATTTTTGAAATAACCTCTTTTAGTTTAGAGTAATCAGCATCTTTATATACCAAACTTTCATATGCATTTTTCATGACATTAGTAACTTCATCTACTCTTTCTTGTTCATCTATTTTTATATCCTTAGACTCATTTGCTAAATCAATGGCAAACTGCATATCAGTAAAATCAATATAGTTATCCGGATTCAAACTTATAACCACGTTATATATTTCATCAAACTCTTCATAGTTAGCTTTCTTTTTTACTAAAGAATCTAACGCTGTTTGAAGTTTTTCTTTTTCTTCCTCAATTTTATCTTGTTCGTCTATTTTTAAATCCCAATCAACATCAAATACAGCCTTTTGTACATCCTTAGTATCTTCATATATATTTAAATCTAACGATAAAGCTTCCATAAAATATGCGCACACATAACTATAGTCTCCACTTTTCTTTTCTAAATAATCGCCATATAACGCACTATGTAATTTTCTTAATAAATCATCTAATTCATCTTGCTCATTAATTTTTATGTTGTATATATAATCATATTTTTCATTATTTGGGTTTGAAAGTTCATCTTTTAGCTCGTTTAATTTATCAATTGAAGATGCTGTATAATTATTCTCATCTAATGCTAGTATTAAACTTTTATATTCTTCTAATGATAAGGCACCATCAAACGCTTGATAATCATCCGTCTTTTTATAACCTTTAGCATCTTTCAATTCTAATGAATCTATTAACGGAGTTAATTCTTCCGCGTAAGTGTCTACTATCGATTGATTTCTTATATCATAATTAAAGTCAATATTGTTAATATATTCATCAACTTGATTTTTAGTATTTTCAGTATACCAATTGTTTTCATAAGCAGAATTATCACGATAAATACTAATTAATCGGTTAACTTCTTCATAATGTGCTGGAGCATAGTTTTGTTCTAGAAAAGCAATTGCACTATTAATACTAGCGGCATACCCATCAACAATATCTTGTTCATATACTTTTAAGTCATATTTAACGCTAGAAATTGCATTTTGCAAGTTATCCCATGCTTCATCTTTGTAAAGTTTATATTTACCATTATCCGTTTTATTATGAATACTATTTGCACTATTAATAGCTTCCATAACAGCACTATAATCAGCGTTAGGCACCGTATCCATTAAATCATCTAGTGCAGAATCTAACCTTTTTACGTAATTATCAACTTTGATTTGATAATCTTCTGACAAATTTTCGTAGTTAGATTTTTCATTATAAATGGTTAAGAACTTATTATAATCTTCTTGGCTAAACCAAGATGAATTAATAGATGATATTTTATTAACTAATTCATTATACTCATCATAATTAGCCTTATCTTTGAGTTCAATATTTTTCGTATTTAATTCGTTTGTTATACTTGAAATTTCTTCTTCAGTAATTTCTGTTTCAACCTTATCATCTTCAAACGAATTCATTTTTAAATATACTCCATTTGAAGATGTTAATATATTCTTTGCATTATAAAGAGTAGCTAGATAATCTAACCATGAGCTTTCTTTAACATCGGTTTCGTTTAAATCTAATTTATTAATAGAATTTTGAAATGTGGTGTAAAGTTCATTAGTACCTTGAACGTCAATATTAAAAGTGCTTTTGTTTATAACATATGTGTATAAATAGTATTCAGCATCTTCATCAATGGCAGAATACTTAATTCCAACCCTTGAAAGATCTGAATTTAGTAAATTTATATCAGAAAAATCATATTCTTTTTCTTCGCCAGATTTAATAAGAGTATAATCTGTTTCCTTTTCAGTATAATCACAAGGTTCTTCACTTGATTTACAATAACCATTTTTTATAATATCATGGGTTATCATTATATCTTTATTTGAGCCATTATAAATTTTTAATTTTAATGATGTATCGGTATCATATAATTTATTTGCATCTAAAACAACATTATTATTAAATACTTCTTTAGTACCTACCTTAACTGAAAATATGTTTCCTAATAGTTTATTAAAAAAATCTGTTCTACTAAAAAAAACAGAACCTATAATTAATAATACTAAAAATATCAATAATATTTTTTTTCTCTTATTGTTCATGTTTTACACCATCCATTATACTATTATAATTATACCATTAACATGTGTTATTATCAATAAAATCTATTAAAAAAAAGGGATGATTTATCCCTTTACTACAACGTTTACAATCTTATTTTTAATAACTATTACTTTAACTATTTCTTTTGAATCAGTATGTCTTTGAACATTCTCATTTGCAAGTGCCTTTTCTCTAATAGTTTCCTCATCATCGTCTACGTTAACAGTGATAGTACCACGTAATTTACCATTTACTTGAACTGCTATGTCAAAAGTAGATAATACTAATTTACTATCATCATAAACTGGCCATGATTCATATGCAATACTATCTTTATGACCCAAAATACTCCATAATTCTTCAGTAATATGTGGACATATTGGATTTAATAGTTTAATAAACCCTTCTTTGTATTCCTTAGGAAATACGTTTTCTTTATATACCGCATTTACAAATACCATCAAATGACTTATTGCGGTATTAAATGATAATTTTTCATAGTCATTAGTAACATTTTTTACTGTTTCATGGTATATTCTTTCTAAGTTATCGTTTTTACCATCATCTTTTTCCTCTTCAGTAAATAATCTCCATACTCTATCCAAGAATTTTTTTGCACCTTCAACACCAGTTTTGCTCCATGGCTTTGATGCTTCAAGTGGCCCCATAAACATTTCATACAATCTCAATGTATCAGCACCATACTCATTTATTATATCTAAAGGATTTACAACAAATTCAGGGAAGCGTTTACCCATTTTAATACCATTTTCACCTAGTATCATACCTTGATGAACTAATTTTTTAAATGGTTCCTTTACTGGCACCAAGCCCTTATCATATAAGTAATTATTCCATATCCTAGAATATATTAAGTGTCCAACAGCATGCTCAGGTCCACCAATATATAAATCTACTGGCATCCAGTGTTTTAATAACTCATAATTTGCAAATTCATTATCATTATGTGGATCAATATATCTTAAGAAATACCAAGATGACCCAGCAGAACCTGGCATAGTAGATGTTTCACGAACTCCTTTTATACCATTTTTATCATATTTTTTCCACTCTTTAGCATTTTCTAAAGGAGCTTTACCATTATGTCCTTGATAATCATCTAAAACAGGTAATTCTAATGGTAATTCATCATCTTCTAACAAATAATCCTTACCATCATCCCCATGAACGATTGGTACTGGTTCTCCCCAATATCTTTGTCTTGCAAATATCCATTCTCTAAATCTATAATTAGTTGTTTTTCTAGCAACTCCCATTTTAACTAGCTTAGCAGTTATTGCTTCTTTTGCATCTTCTACTGTTAAACCGGTAAACTCTTCTGAATTAATTAACCTGCAGCCCTTTCCAAGATAGTCTTGTTTTTCAAAAGCACATTTTGAAACATCCCTACCATCTATTACTTGAAGCATTTCTAATTTATGAACTTGAGCGTATTCAAAGTCTCTTTGATCGTGAGTTGGAACTGCCATAACTGCACCAGTTCCATAATTAGCTAATACGAAATCCCCGATGAATACTGGTACTTCTTTCCCATTTACTGGATTAATTGCTTTTATTCCTTTTAATTCACAACCTGATTTACCTTTGTTTAATTCAGTTCTATCCATGTCAGATTTTTTAAGCGTTTCAGCAATGTAATCTTCTACTTCTTTTTTATTTTTTATTCTAGGCATTAATTCTTTAACTAATTCACCCTCAGGTGCAAGCACCATAAAAGTAATACCATAAATAGTTTCAATACAAGTTGTATAAATTGAAAATTCTCCTCCATCAACTATTTTAAAATCAACTTCTACTCCTTCACTTTTTCCAATCCAGTTTCTTTGCATTTCTTTTGTTGAAGTAGGCCAATCAATTTCATCTAATCCTTCTAATAATCTTTCAGCAAACGCAGGTTGGTCAATACATAATTGTTTCATATTCTTTCTAACAACTGGATATCCACCTCTTTCAGATTTACCATCAATAACCTCATCATTAGACAAAACAGTACCTAGCTCTTCACACCAATTAACTGGCATATCAATGTATTTTGCATATCCATCTTTATACAATTGTTTAAAAATCCATTGTGTCCACTTATAATATTTAGGATCTGACGTCATAACCATTCTATCCCAATCATAATCAAACCCAATCTTTTTTAATTGAGTAGTAAAATAATCTATGTTTTTCTCGGTAAAACCATTTGGATGATTTCCTGTCTGAACAGCATATTGCTCTGCAGGAAGTCCAAACGAATCATACCCCATAGGATGAAGTACGTTAAATCCTTGCATTCTTTTCATACGAGATACTATGTCTGTTGCGGTATAACCTTCAGGATGCCCTGCATGAAGACCTACTCCTGATGGATATGGAAACATATCAAGCACATAGAACTTAGGTTTTGAAAAATCCCACACATCAGTTTTAAAAGTTTTGTTCTTATCCCAATATTTTTGCCATTTTTCTTCTATTTCTTTAAAATTATATTCCATTTCATTCACTCTCCTTTTTATAATGTGTTGCTACCAAATGATAAATACCTGCGAAAAGCGGAAATACCAATATAAATGCAACTACTAATCTAATAATTGTATTATCTATAAATCTTGTTACCGTAAACAATGTGGCAACTATTATAGAATCAATAAAATTAAGTGTATTGAGCAGCTTTTTATATCCAATTCTAACCACGTCTAAATTATATTTTATAACTAAATATTTTATGTTAACTGGTGCGTTTTTTCTATCATATTTTTTTCTTGCTTTTAAACTAAATATAAAAAACAAAATATATACGATGATAAAAACAACAATAAATTCTACAGCTATTTTTGCTATCTCAACCATTTTATCAACTCCTTTAAAAAAAGTTCATCCTAATAAAGGATGAACTTTAGTCCACGGTACCACCTTAATTCATACAAAGTATGCACTCATAATCTATAACGTAATTACCCGCATTATACTACTTAGTTTCGCATATTGACTCAGAAGCTAGTTGGGTTAATTCTTTTATTCACTTACACCAAACGTGAACTCTCTATAAAAAGATTATTAACTTAATACTCTTCCTCACCGCTTTAAATACTTATAAATAGTATAACATAAAAAGAATTAATTTTAAACTAAAATTATATTTTTTTTCTACTTTCTTCTTCTAAATCTCTATATATAATTGCTTGACCTTTATCCACGCCAGCATCTCCCTTATATCCATTCCATTGGTACTGTTCTAATAAATCTGTTTTAGTAACCTCGAAATCACTTTCTAATTCTTCTTGTAAGTCATTTGCATTTAAACCAACTGCAATTCTCTCTATATCTATTCCCTTTTTCTTTAACGCATCTACAAGATCATCACATGCTCTTAAAATAGCATTTAATAGTTCTTTTTTTCTTTCTTCTGCTGACTTTAATCCCTTTGACCCTATTTGCTTGGTTTCAAAATTATTAAATAAAATATATTTCTTTTCAGGATTAAAATACGAAGTTGCTTTCCCTACTATTTTTTTGTTTTCATCATATATAATTAAATTAGTTACGTTTGGATTAATGACACTTTGTACCATAATATCTTCTCCACCACCACCAAAAACAGCGCAACAACTCATTATATTTCCTAAAAGAAAATTAATTGGATCATCTGATTTTGTCCACTTATAAGTAAAACCTGCTTCTTGTTTATCTTCTACCAGCGGTAATAGTTTAACTATATCTTTACCTTTTTCATAGATATCCTGCAATCTATCAAAGTCTCTCTTACTAACGCTCATAGATATTCCGGCTAAAATTTCAGATAATCTTTCATTACCTTCCCTAATTTTTAAATCGACACTTTCAAAGTATCTTTTTATGTCATCTATATTCATAACCTTAAGAGTCTTTTTTAACTCATTTATTTCTTCTTCTAATTTTTTATACTCATTAGAATTTTTAGATAATTTTCTAAGTTCTTTTTGTTTTTTCATTAAAAGTACGTTTTTACTATTATATATTTCTTTTTTTAAAGTAGAAAAATTTCTATATATCATTTTAGTTATATCCATATTAGAACTATATAAATCATCAGGATTATTTAAATATGTTTTTACAAATAATTCTTTAAATTTTGGATTATATGGTCTCGTTTTATCTAATAATAAATCCCATCTTTTTTTCATTTCTTCAGGAGTGAAATTACTAACCATTTCTTTAATAATTATAAATGTTTCACTATCTGGTTTATTAAATAATCCAAGTACATAGCACATCTTAAAAATTGAAGATATATACCATTCTTTATCAAACCCTTTTAACTCGGTTTCAATATTTTTTATAACTTCTTTATAAAGTTTATAATTAATAACAAATCCTTTAATATCTTCTTTATCTATTTTCAAATATCTAATTGCTTCTTTAGGAAAATTATTAAGTGCTTCTTCGGTTACTATATTTAGTGATAAAATTCCTAAGTATTTAATTATTGATTCAGTACCAAATTTATTCAAAAACTCACTATCGAAAGTTCTACCTTTATAATTAATTGGAACACTAGAATCAACTATTATTCTTCCAATATTAGTTACTTTTTTAGGAATATTAAGCTCTTGCAATGGATTTCCATCAAAACAAAATGAATTTAAAGTCTCAACGCTATCAGGCAAATCAATGGTAACTAAATTATTTTTATTAAACGCTGAAACATCAAGTGTTTTTAATTTTTTAGGTAATAATACTTTTTCTATCCCGCAATCATAAAAGCATTCCATTTCAATTCTTGTTAACTTAGTATTGCTTAAATCTATTGTTTTAAAAGCATTACACGAAAATGCTCTATATTCCATCTTTTCTATAGTAGATGGCAAAGATACTTTTGATGCTCCACACCCTTCAAAGCATGAATAAGGAATCTCTTTTACTCCTTCTTCAATAATTATTTCATCATATTTTTGATCTTTATACATGTTTGGTTTTAAAACATAATCTTTTTTTATTACTAGTGTTTTCATACTATACCTCATTTTAAGTATATCTAAATATTTGATTTAATTCAACAATAGATATATAATTTCATTGGTGGTTTACATGTTTAAATACTCATTTGATAATAAGAATTATTATACTTTAAATAATTATTTAACAAATAAATTTAATACACGAGTTTTTAAAGTAAGTTTAAACATAGGGTTATCATGCCCTAACTTTAAAAATGGTGGCTGTATTTTTTGTAAAAATGGTAGTGGTGAGTTTGCTGGTAAACCAACAGATAGTTTAAAAAAACAATTTGATATGGTTAAAAACATGTTAAATAATAAATGGCCTGATACCAAATACATTGCATATTTTCAAGCGAATACTAATACTTACGCACCCATTAAAGTATTAAAAAAGGCATTTGAAGAAATATTAACTTTTAAAGATGTTGTTGGTATAAATATTGGGACAAGGCCTGATGCAATAAGCGATGAATGCTTACAGTATCTAAAAGACCTAAGTAAAAGAACATTTTTAACAATAGAGTTGGGCCTTCAAAGTATGCATGACAAAACCCTTAAATTAATTAATCGTGGTCACGACTTAAAATGTTTTGATGAATGTGTTAAAAGATTAAAAGACAATAATATAAATGTTGTTGCTCACATAATTAATGGTTTACCATATGAAACTCATGATATGATGTTAAACACAGTAAAACATTTAAATAAATTAAAAATAGATGGTATTAAGATTCATATGTTACATGTTTTAAGAGATACTCAGCTAGAAAAATTGTATGAAAAAGAAAAGTTTCATATTTTAACTAAAAAAGAATACATAAAAATAGTATGTGATCAAATTGAGGAATTAAATGATAATATTGTTATTCATAGGTTAACCGGGGATGGAAAAAAAGAAGATCTAATTGAACCATTATGGACTTTAAAAAAAGTATCAGTACTAAATGACATAGATAAAGAACTAAAAAGACGTGAAACATATCAAGGATTTAATAAAAGTATATTAAATAAATTACAACAAATATATAATAAATTTGTTAAACCTGGTGATATAGTAGTAGATGCAACTTGTGGTAATGGTAATGATACCTTGTATCTTTGCAGGCTAGCTAAAAAGGTATTTGCGATAGATATTCAAAAAAATGCTATTAATAATACAAAGAAATTATTAGATAGTAATAATATAACTAATTATGAATTAATTAATAATTCACATGAATATATGAATGATTATTTATATGACTATACAGGTAAAATAAGCTTAATTACTTTTAATCTGGGTTTTTTACCGGGCGGAGACAAAAGCATTATGACTAATTATAAAAGCACTCTTAATGCCATAAAAAAAGGATTAAACTTATTAAATAAAAAAGGAATAATACTAGTTACTTGCTATCCACATAAAGAAGGAAAAAAAGAAAGTAAAGAAATAATTAATTACTTAGATTGTAATAGTATTAAATATAGCATTTACAAAAATACGGATAATACTGAGGCTCCATTTTTAATAGAAATAAAAAAATAGTTCACTTATGTGAACTATTTTAGTTTATATGGATTTGTTTTGGTACCTTTACCACCACTAACGATAACATTTCTTAAATAAATTACAGGGTTTATTCGTTTCATATTATTTGCCTTTGTATAATTGATTTCTCCTTCAATATAAAATACCTTAGAAGTACTATTGGTTAATCTATTAATTGTCCATGTACTTATTTCATCACTACATAAATAATTTTTATTTTTGCACTCATTACTAAATACATTAGTACATTTTTCATCATTTGATGCCCTAACATAATCAGAAACACTTAATAAACCAATATATTCATTTTCCTTAATTTCATTACATTCAGCATCTACACTTACCTTAGGTCCAATTGATTCATAATCATCTTCGTTTATGTTATATCCACCAACACATAAATTTTTTGCAACAATTCTAGATTTTTGTGCCGCAGAAAAAGTTTTTAAATAATAGTTTTTTAAAGATTTTCTTATGTCAGTTTGTAAATAATCCGTAGTAATACCAACTTCACTTTCTTCTTTAGAATTATAGGCAGAATCCCACTGGATAGTTTGATTCCAATTATCCACCATAACAACTTTTACGTCACCTTCTGCATCTACTTTTATAATTCTCCACAATTTGTCATTAAACTTTATATAGTTTTTAACGTCTTCACCCTTAAATATGTACTCTTCATCCTCTTCATATACACCTGCGCCATATTCATCAATTTTAATAGACTTTACTTTGTCTGCCAAATACATAGGTTCATAACTACCCTTACATTTTAAAAATGGAGTATAAGTATATTGTTTGTTTATTTTAGTAACTAGTACATATCCAGAACATACATTATCAGGTTTGTTTGGATCCACAACTCTTTCCATTAATTCTACATCTATTAGAGTTGATAAAGTTACTTTAACGGTACCATTATTAGTCTTTGGTAATCTATTTTTTCTAGTTGCAAAGTATTTTTCTGCTGCAGCCGCCATATTGTTTTCAATATTAGTATATACATCTTCGCCATTACCTTTTGATGAGCAAGAACTAATAATAACTAATATTACAATTATTAGTACTGTAGCACCCATCAAATAATATATTTTATCTTTAATAAATTCAATAACATTTTTCATTAAGCACCTCTATATTTTTCTTTCTAAAACTTCACTATCTTTGTATATAGTCATAGTATTAAATAAATCATCTATTGCACTAGTAACATTGTCTTTGCCATCCCCAATTATTTCTTTTCCTTTTGACATTAAAGCATTTACAATACTCTTATTAGCCGTAACACATTTTTGATGAATGTTTCCATGTTTTTTAATTGTCTTTCCTTGCAAATTATTTACTGTTTCGTATACCATGTTTATTCTCCCGTTAAATTATATATTGCAGCTTGTACTATATTCCAATCTGCATCATCTTTTATGTTTGTTAACGTATATGCATCAGCATCATTTGTTATAATTGCTGCATATATATCAACATCTTCTTTTTCATTATCAAACGTATATAATAAATATCTTCTATCGTTTGATGGATTTTTTAAAATAGTTATAGCGTAAGCTTCTACTACCTCACCATTGTCATCTACTATTTTAATAACGTTAGTGTCAGTCATACGCACCTCCTATTATTAATTATATTATATATCAAATAATTCATTTGTGCAAGTATTATAAAAGGAGCCATAAGGCTCCAAGGGGGTTTTGTTCACTCATTTACTGTTTCTCGTAAAAGAGTGCTTGCGTGATATTATCACGCTATTATAATAATATATTGTTTTCTTTATAATGTCAATCCATTTTTACATAGCTTTACAAATTATTCAACGGTAACTGACTTAGCTAAATTTCTAGGTTGGTCAATAGGGCAACCCTTTATTTTTGCAAGATAATAAGCTGTCATTTGAAGTGGTATTATTGTTAGCAATGGCTCAAATACTTTATGAACTTCTGGTACTATTATCCTTCTATCATAAAAGATGTCACTTTCTTTTTTTCTATTAGTAATATATATTACGTTAGCACCACGTGTTTTAACTTCTTTTATGTTATTTATTGTTTTTGGTGCAATACTATCATCAGTTACTATTGCAATTACAGGAGTACCCTCCTCTATTAACGAAATGGTACCATGTTTTAACTCTCCTGCTGCATATGCTTCACTATGAGTATAAGATATTTCTTTTAATTTTAACGATCCTTCTTGTGCAAGTGCATAATCTATTTTTCTACCAATAAAGAATATATCATTTTGATCTTTTATTTCTTCTGCTATAGTTTTATATATATCGCTCATGGATAATAATTCTTCTATATATCCTGGCACTAGCTTAGAATCTTCTAATATCTTTATCATTTCTTTTTTATTTATTGTCTTTTTGTTTTCAGCAATATTAAGTGCAATTAAAGTTAGCAATGCAACTTGCGCTGAATACGCCTTAGTTGTTGCAACTGCTATTTCTTTACCAGCTTCAGTATATAAAACCATTTTCGCTTCTCTAGCAATTGAACTACCTTTCTCGTTTATAATACCAAGGGTATCATTTCCATTTTTATTCGCAATTTTTAATGCCTCAAATGTATCTGCGGTTTCTCCAGATTGTGAAATCACTATGACCAATTCATCATCTTCTAAAAATTGTTTGTTATACCTAAACTCACTTGCGGTATCAACTACGGTTCTTACGTTTGCATACTCTTCAAGCATACACTTGCCAACTAATCCAGCATGGGTTGCAGAACCACATGCAACAATTCTAATTTTATTATACTTAGTAAAATCTGGCATATTATTTAGTAAACTCTCAACGCCTTCTTTTAAATATGGATTAGTTGTTTTTTTAAACACGTCTGGTTGCTCATGCATCTCTTTAAGCATAAAGTGTTCATATCCTTTTTTATCAATGGCATCAGCATCATACATAAATTCTTTTATTTGATATTCTTTTTTCTTGCCATCGTTAAATAACTCTACTTTATCTCCACTTAATCTAGCATAATCACCATCATCTAATATTATATTTTTCTTTGTTTTATCTAGTATTGCAGGAGCATCTGATGCAATATACTTTTCATTATCATTAACCCCTACAATTAATGGGCTTTTATTTTTTAATAAATATAAGTTATCTTTATCATCTTCACATATAATACCAAGCGCATAAGAACCATCTAACATTTTATTAAGTTTATTAATACATGATAGTACATCCTTATCATCTTTATACATGTAATCTAATAGCGTACATATTACCTCAGTATCAGTTTCTGATTTAAATACGTATCCTTTTTTTTCTAATTCACTTCTAAGCACGTTATAATTTTCGATAATACCATTATGAACAACGGTAAATTTACCCATTTTATGAGGATGAGCATTTGTCGCGTTTGCTTTTCCATGAGTTGCCCATCTTGTATGACCTATTCCAAGAGTCATTTCATCATCAAGATTTAATTTTTCTTTTAAATTAGAAAGTTTTCCTTCTTCTTTTACTACGTTTACTTTTCCATCTTTTAAGTATGCAACACCAGCTGAATCATATCCCCTGTATTCTAGTCTTTCTAACCCCTCAGTTAAAACACGTACACCCTTTTTTGAGCCTACGAATCCTACTATTCCACACATAAATAAATTCCTCCATAATAAAAAATATGTGTGAAATACTTCTTTGTTATAATTTTAATTTTATTTTTTAAAAGTATTTCTTACGATTCCCCGTGATGGCATCCGCCGAATATTCGATAACCATCAACCTCGTCACCTATTTAAAGGTCTGGCGCTAGATAAAAGTATTTCCTCCATCTACTTTAATCTTTAAATATATTATACAAAAAATAAGAAGCTATTACAAGCTTCTTATTATTTTATTAAATATATTTCTGCACTATCAAGACTAACAAGTTTTACCTCATTATCTAAATATTTAGGATATTTTTTTTCTAAATAATATTTGTCTGTAATAGTATAGCTTATGCATTCATCATAATCTGGAGTATTTTCACTTTCAATGTATAAACTTAGTGGTTTAGGACCAAATGCAATTATTGGTAATAATTCTCTTAATGTCATAATACTGTCTCCTTTGGCAAATTATTATAGCATATATTTTTTTATTTTCAATATTATTTTTTAGAATTGTATAATTTTTTGAAATATCCATTTTCATTTATAAGCTTTTTATATGTCCCACTTTCCTCTATTACCCCATCTTTTAAAACAAATATTTTATCAACATCTTTTATTGTCTCTAGGCGATGTGCAATTATTATCATAGTTTTGTTAGTTAACTTATTAGTAATGTTTTTCATTACCTCTTTTTCGGTAATGTTGTCCATTGCACTAGTTGCTTCATCTAATATTATTATTCTTGAATCATCAAAGAATAACCTTGCAAGTGCAACACGCTGCCTTTCACCACCAGACATTCTAACCCCTTTTTCACCTAGTTCAGTGTCCAATCCATTTTCTAACTTTTCATAAAATTTATCCAAACAAACAAGTTTTATTATTTCAAGTACTTTTTTATCATCGACTTTTTTATCAAATAACAAATTTTCTCGAAGTGTTCCATCAAATATAGGAGCTTCCTGAGATACATAAGATACATAATCATATAAAGAATTCAAGTTTAAAGTTTTTAATTCTTTACCATCTATTAATATTGAGCCTTTTTGATACTTTATTAATCCCATCATTAGTTTTATTATGGTTGATTTACCAGAACCAGATTCACCAACTAATGCTACTTTTTCATTTGGTTTTATACAAAATGATAAATCTTTTATAACATATTTGTTTTCATATGCAAATGATACGTTTTTAAATTCTATTTTTCCATTTAATATAGAGACTTTTTTACCAATTAATAATGATTCGTCATCTAATTCATCTAAAAATGATACATATCTTTTAACGGTTACCTTGTTTAGTTTGTAATCCACATATTCAACGTTAAATATTGCAATAGGTTCGTATGCCTTCCATAAAAGTGCAATTACCGTAACTACCGCACCAACTGAAATGTCTAGTTTTAATACTGCATATGCAAGTATTAATACCTGTAATATGTTTACTATAAATGCAAATGCGGTAAAAAATGTTTCATGTACTAATTTTATTTTAGTTTTAGCATTTACTATGTTTTTTATTCCTTCTTTTGTTACTTTTATTTCAGTGTCATACTTTTTATTAGTTCTAAAAATAACTAATTCCATAAAACCTCTAACCAAGTGTTTATTTAATACTTCTTGATTAACAAGTATGTTTTCTTTTAAGTTGTACAATTTCTTTAATATTATGTTTGAAACTAGTATTACTATTAAGTAACCACCTAATATAAATAATACTAATTCTTTTCTTACGTTGTAAATAAATAACAAACTAAATAACGCGGTTGGGAGTAACCATCTTAGTATCTTAAGCCAAAAATCTATCATTATGTTAGTTGATGCATTAGCACCATCTTCTACTCTTTGAGTTAATCTTCCAGTACCAATTTTTTGATATTTTAAATAGTCAATAGTCTTCATCTTTTTTAAAGCTTGTAATTTAAAATCTAAGTATAACTTGTTTTTCACCTGTTGCTCTGGATAGTTTTCAATGTATCCAAGTATTGTTGATGTAACAAGAAGCAATCCATATATTACAAGCGGAAATATAGTAAGTGTTTTAAACTGAAATGCATCTAATATTTTTTGATAATACGTTACGGAATATAGATCTAAAAAGTTTATTGCAACCCCTATTAGAACGTAAAATATTATCATTTTTAAGTTTTCTTTTAATACTTCTTTAAATAATTTCATAATAATCTTCCTTTCATTTTTAAGTGTGGCATAGAAAAAGAACCTCCTTTCATGTACAGCAAAAACGCCACAATTTTTCCTGTGGATTTTTTGCCGTTCATGAGGAGATTCTTTAGGTTCTCTCATTACTAACCTTGTAACAAAGTTACATTTTGGTAACCACGCGCGAATGGACGAATTACGTAATTACAAAAGTATTATAACATAAATCAATAAAATTATCAAATTCATGACTAATTATATGAATTATAACCATAATAATTTTGAAAGGAGATATTTATGACACAAAAAGAATTACTATACACAGAAGATGCGGTTAAACATGAATGTAACATAATCAGTATACTTGATTATATGGAAAATAATTTAGAAGATGAGGATTTAGTAACGTTCGTAAAAGATGAAATAAAATCACATAATAAAGCAAAAAAAGAACTAATGAATTTATTAAAGGAGAATGTAAATGACTGATCAAGTAATGTTGGATAATTATATACTTGCTTTAAAAGCAACGGTTGAAGTATACGTTCATGGAACGCTTGAATCTTCTAACGAAAGCGTAAGACAAACTCTAAAAGATTGTTTAAACGATACAATGACTCATCAAGCTAATACGTATGATATTATGGCTAGCTATGGTTGGTATACCGTAAATAATATTAAGTCTAAAGAAATAGAAAAAACATTAACAAATCTAGAACAAAATTAAAAGAACACATAAGTGTTCTTTTATTCTATATTTTCTGTTTCATATAGTTTTTTATAAATTTTACTACGTTTTAATAATTGTTCATGAGTACCTTCTGCTTTTATCTTCCCATCATCTAAAACAAGTATTCTATCACAATTAACTATTGTTGATAATCTATGTGCAATAATAAGTATTGTATAATCATCTTTTAGATTATCAATAGCTTGTTGAATCTTACTTTGTGTTTCATTATCTAGTGCACTAGTTGCCTCATCAAATAATATTATCTTGGTTTCTTGAATAAATGCTCTTGCTATTGCAAGTCTTTGTCTTTGTCCACCAGATAGTATTACCCCACTTTCTCCAACTACAGTATCATAACCAGCAGGTAATGTTTCAATGAAATCATCTAAGCATGCTAAATGACAAGCCCTTTTAATTTCTTCATCTGTAACGCCGTCTTTTACTAGTCTTAAATTATCAGCAATACTCATATTAAAAATATAAGGATTTTGACTAATTATTGTAATGTTACCTCTTATAGAGTCTTCATCTAATTCTTTAATATCTACACCATCTATTTTTATACTACCAGATTGAATATCATACATCTTACAAAGTAGTGAAAAAATAGTAGTTTTTCCTGCACCTGATTTACCCACAAAGGCAACCGTTTCATTTTTGTTTATTTTAAACGATAAATTATTAAGTACTTTTTTACCATCATCATAGCTAAAGTTTACATTTGTAAATGAAAAGTTACCCTTTACATCATCAAGATGTCTCTTACCGAAACGTTCTTTTTTAAACTCAGTACTATCTAATATAGAAAATACTCTATTTGTAGATAAATTAAAGTTTTTAAACTCAGTTAATAAATCACTTACTTTTTCCATTAAATTAGTAAGTAATCTAGTCCTATATGAAAAGACTATAATAGCACTTGCAACCGTAATATTACCTTCCTTTATTAAGAATATTATTAAAAATACTAATCCAAATTCTGCTAATGCTTGAATGATATTTATTAAGCAGTTAAAATCCATTTCTACATTTCTCATTTTAAATATTTTAATGTTCATAAGCTTAATACTATCTTTTAGTCTATCAATAAATGATTTTTTTGCATCAAGCATTTTAATATCTCTAACTCCGCGAACAAGCTCATTTAAAAGACTCCAAGTACCTTCCATTTGTTCACGAAATTCTTTATCCTTTTTATTAAATTTATTAACTTTTAGTAAATTAACAAGTACTAGTATTAAAGATATTATTGCATAGTATATAAATACCATTTTATTAATTACAAATACTGCAACAAATATACCAACATCACTTAATAGACCAGTTAAATGGCCCATTCCCATAGTAAATATTCTACTCATTTCATCAGTATCTCTACCTAATCTTTGAGTAAACTTACCCGTAGAGTTTTTATCCATATCACTAACTTCTATTTTAAGTATCTCTTTACTTAAATCTATTTGTATATCACTAGTAGTTCCTCTAAAAAACTTTTGGGTGTTACGTCTTAATAATACTCTTGCTAAAGCACTTACCACTGCTATTATTAAAACTACAACAGTTGCCCCTATTAATTCTTCATATACGTTTGTTGTAAGTGATAACAATTGTTTAGAACCATATATCGGAATAACTATGTTAGCAGTTATGAATATAACGCAGCAAAATAATTGTATATATAAACTTTTTTTATACTTTTTACCATATTTATATACTCTCTTTAAGTTTTTTATAGTTTCTTTCATAGTATCACTTCCTATTTTTAAAATACATTTCCTTTGTTATTAATAATTGATTTACTACTTCTTTTTTTCCAAACCTAGTATACTCTTTTGTAACATTAGTCTTTATAAAACCTGCTTTTTTAAAAATCTTTTGTGCTGCAACTCTATAATCCGGAATCAAATCTGTTAATTCGTTTATGTCATTTTTTTCAAAAGCAATTCTTTCTAATTCCATTAATGCATCATACGAATAACCTTTACCACGATGCTTAGCTTCTATTATTATTCCCATACCATTAACATCACCATCTGGATAATAATATATTTCTCCTACTGGTTCATTATTGGCATATATATATGCAAAATACTTTTCAGGTTCTTTATCAATCCATTTGCTATACCAATCTTCTTTTAACTCTTTTAAAGTCCTTTTAATCGTTCCAGTTTCATAGTCATATCCTTTTATGTCTATATCATACCCCGCATTATAATCCATGGTTTCAGGATCCATCATAAGCTTTTGTCTATATAACATTTCATCTTTACTTGGAACTTTAAAGTATATTTTGCTCACGTTATCACCTTCTAACAACATAAATAACGTCAACTTCGTCTTTAGTAGGTTCTTCCCATTTTGAATCAAGTTTTTTTAGTAATCCTTCGTCTAAATAAAAATCAGAACCTCCATTGCCTTCTTCAATACGTTTATTTCTTTCCAAAATATTTTGCTTCCAAGTATCATCATCAACATATACATAATGCAATTCACATTCAACATTATTATCCCTATAATACTTAACAATATTTTCTCTATCTTTTTTTGACCATAGTCCTCTTTCAAATATAACATTTGCACCAGCTTTTGCTATTTCTCCTACCTTTTTTGTTAAATAATTATTTAATCTCTTTGAAAAAACGTTATAAAATTCACCTTGTTCATTATTTATTAATTCATAAGTTGCTTCATCTGGTGATATTATTACCGCATTTAAAGAATCTTTTATTTTTCTTGAGTAGTAGCTTTTTCCACTTGCTATTTTTCCACAAACTATTATTACTTTTCCCATAATTACCTCCTTATTTTACGTTTATTATTACTTTTATTATACAATAAAAAGCTCATCATATATAGATGAGTTTTATGCACGTAAAATAAGATTAGCAACTAATTAGTATGCTAAAAGAAGTGCGATAGACCCACTATATATGTTATTAATATTTAAGTTTAATCTTGTTTTGATTAATTTCATTTCCATCACACTCCTTTCCTTTTTCAAGTACATAATATACTAAAAGAAAAAAGTTGTCAACCTTTTTATTTGACAACTTAGTATGTTTTCTTACCTTTTACTAGATATATTATAAACGCTGCTAATGCACCTAACCCTGCAATAGAACCGCCAATAATATAGAAAATTTGGTAGGACATTGGTGCAACTTTACTATAATATTCAGTATAATCATAGCTTTTTATTGTTGAATCTTCAGATTCTAATTTATTCATTGTTATTTGAATTTCTTGTAATTCTCTTTGGCATTTGCTTTGTTTTTCAACCCAACCATCACTACCAGTAACAATTGAATCACATTCATTTACCTTAGAATCATGCTCTGCCTTAGCTTCATCATATTCTTTTTTTATTTCTTCTAATCTTTTGTTAGCTGCATCAACCTTACTTTGTGATTCTTTTAATGCTGCTGCATATCTTTCTTTATTAATCCTTTTTGCATCATTTTGTTTGTACAAACCAAAACCAGCAACTAGTAGACCAATAACAACACATATTATTAAAATTAGTAGTGGTAGTGGTAATCCTTTCCTTTTTTCCATTCCTATACTCCTTTCATTATCTTTTAATTTAATAATACTATTAATTAAAAAATGCGTCAATATTATAAGAATATATTTCATGATAAATTTTCCAAATAAAAAAGAAGCTTAAAGCTTCTTAAGATCCAGTGGATGAATACTTTTTCATACCTAGTTTAAATATTAATAAACAAGGTATTAAATATATAATTGTTATAAGTGGTGAAAAGGCAAATAAATGATTGTCATTTTTACCTAAGATATATAAAAGTGGATAATAATTTACAAAGGCATAAGGAATAATAAATGTAAAAAAGTATGCGAACCCTTTTTTAAATATTCCTATTGGATACTGTGCCATATACCTTCCACCATCAGTAAATACGTTTCTAACTTCTAAACCTTG
>CADBMO010000036.1 GCA_902795755.1 uncultured Erysipelotrichaceae bacterium
AAGTTCATACTTATTTAATTTTACTTTATCTTCAATAAATAACTTCATACTAACACCTACCTTCCTATTCTATATATAAGTATACTTACAATATCGATTTTTGTCAATTAAAAAAACTACTTTCGTAGTTTTTAATACCATAGTCTTGAAATATCAACATTTTGGCTCATTGGCATAGGGTTTGGCATCTCAACTTTTACAATAACAGGAAGTTTAAATGCTAATCCAAACGCCACGCAAGTACCAGGTTGTAATCCTTTTAGTTTTTCTATTATTTCATCGGTTATAAACGGAACCATTTCTTTTATAAATCCAACGTCAGCTGGATGTTGCATCCTAAATATTAAGAAGTTCGAACACTGTGATAACGCTGTTTCTGATAGTTCAGAAGGCCTTTGTGATATCATCCCAAGAATAACACCATACTTTCTTCCCTCTTTAGCAATTCTATCAAATATGTTATAACCAATTATTTTAACATCTGAATCATTTTGTACATATCTATGAGCTTCTTCTAAGATTATGTGTACAGGGAATGATCCTCTTTGTTCTAATTGAGATGTAAAATCAAATAATAATCTAGAATAAATTTTGCAGATTGTTTTAGCTAATCTATCATCTAGATAACTTATGTTTACATTTATAATTTGTGCTCTACCATTTTGAGTGGTTACTAAGTTTCTAATAAAATCATCCCTACTTATATATGTATCAACTTTAAAATACTCAGAATACTCACTTTTAATCATTGATTCTAATCTTACTTTTAACGTGTTAGCCTTATCATATGCTTTTGTACTTTTTAACGTACCTTCTGATATTAACGCAAATTCAAACGCCTCACGTAAATTTTCTAGGGTATACGGAATAGTACCATTTGGCATTTCTAATTTTAAATCTGGATTAATAAATTTTTGAATAAACTCAGACACTAATTGCATCTCATTAATTTTACCCTCTTTATCAATTACCATACATTGTCTAAGTGTTCTTGTATAACCAGGTTGCACTATTTCGGTTTCTAAGTTTAAATCTGGTGTATTAAATGATGTTAGAATTGCAAATACTTGGTCATGAATTTGCGCAGCAGCACCACCACTATATAACACCTCTAGTATTGCTTTTGCAATTATATCATTTTTATAAGGTCTTGTTTCTACTTCTTCACCTGCAAAAATAGTAACTAGTCTAAGTGCTTGTTCTATTATTGGCAGTTGTGTTGCATCATCTACTTCTAAAAGAAGTGCATAATCATCTAAGTTTAATAGCCATAAAGGTAATTTAATTAACTCTTTAGTTGTATCTTTTACGTTTGTTGTATATCTTTTAAATAGTATTTCACTATTTTGAATAGATAGTGCGCTTTCATACTCGCCATACGCATCAAATATAAATAAGCATGCGTTTCTTGGGGCAGGTTTTTGATAAAAGCAAATGTTTTGTAATAATCTTGCTACACCACATGATTTACCAGCACCAGTGTTTCCAAATATTGCAAAGTGATTTGAAAAAAACGTATTTGTTGGAACGTATACTGGTTCATCATTATAAAGTGGCATTGTACCTAATAATACTTTTTTATCGACGCTTGCGTTGTCATCTGCAACAATAAGTTTAGTCTCTTCCATAGTTGCTGCAACGCATATGGTTTGCATTGGTGGTTTATTTAAAACACCCGAAACAAACCTACCATTTGATATTTCACCAATAAGTCTTGCCTTAGCCCCTGTCTCATCAACAGTAATTACAATACCAACCATTTTTAAATTACCAGCTAAGAATATTACGTGTCTATCAGTTATAGGGTTTTCAATTGCATAATTAGTAGTAAGTTTAACACTTATCATATCCTCAGAAATATTTACAACCTCACCAATTTCGTTAGGTAAAGTCTCTCTTTGAGGTACTTGTTCAGCTTGCTGTTGTTGTTCTTGCTCTTTTTGCATATTTTGACTTATTACACTCATATAATCATTAATGGATTGTAACGTTTCTTTAGGCATAGCATTTTCAATTTGTTTTTGTACTTCTTCTTTTATCGAATCATTTGAAGATTCACTTTTTTCTTCTTCGTCTTCTACCTCTTCAAAATCATCATCTAAATCCTCGTTTTCGACCTCGTTAAAATCAATTGTTTTTTCTTCTTCCATACCCTTTTCATTCCCTTCTAGGCTTATTCTTGTATACATTATATCATTTAAATTAAAAAAAAGAAATAATTAAATTAAGTTTATTGACATTTATATGCTAAAGAGAGTAAGATAATACAAAAAAGGAGTGTTAATATGTCATATATCAAATTTGCAAACGTCTATTTGAAAAATAGTGAAAAAAACATATTGGATGACGCCTCATTTAATATCCAAAAAGGTGACGTATGTTTAATAGTAAGCGAATATTTAAGTGGTATATCAAACATAATTGCAACTGATACAAATTCATTTACCGGCGTTGTAATGGTAGATGACAAATTACTTAACACTTTTAATAAAAATGATAAAACCGAATATTTAAAAAAAATAGCACATGTTCACCCAGATAATGATCTTATACAAAATCTAACGGTTTATGAAAATATATGTTTAGCATGTGAAAAAGTAGGACGAATTGATAAAGTTAAATACTACCTAAATAAATTAGGGTTATCTAAAAAAAGTGATTTATACCCTCTTCAACTAAAATCTTTTGATGTACAAAAAGTAAAACTTGCAATGATGCTTTGTAAATCACCAAGCATAATTTTATATACAGGTATTGATTTATTACAAAAAAACCAATGTATTAACATACTAAAAGTACTTATTGGTGAGAGCAAAAAAAATAAAACAACGGTTATTATAGAAAGTAAAAAAAATGAACTAGCAAAAGCCGTTAATATGGTTGTTACCATAAAAAATGGTGAAGTTAAAGTAAAAAGAAATAAAAAGCCCAAGAAGGCAGGTGATTTAAAATGATTAAAACTTGCCTATTAAAAGATACGTTAAGAGAAATAACTTATAACAAAAAAAGGTTTTTATTAACAACCTTAATTGTATTTATATCAAGTATACTATTTATTGGTTTTAATAATTCAATTTTAGATGTTAAACTAACAGAAAAAAGCTACAGAACCCAAAATAATTATATGGACATATTAATAACTAGTAATTATGGTTTTGACTATGAAGAACAAGAACAAATAAAAAACATTAAATACGTAACTGGCGTGGCACTTGCAAACAACAGCGTAGTTGATGCAAAAATAGGTAATAAAACATATAAGGTAAAAATTAATAACGTACCACAAGATAGAAACGAAAATAATAATGATTATATTAATAGATTTACTCTATCTAGTGGTAGGTATCCTAATACCATTAATGAAGGTGTTGTTGAAGAAAGCTTAATAAAAGATAATAATTTATCAATTGGTTCATTAGTTACTTTAAAACCAGAAGATTCGTTTATGCTAAGGGCAAAAAAAATAAAAATAGTTGGCACTTTTAAAGCAGATAATTATAGATATGATGAAAAATCAAAATATACGATGTATTTAGCAAATAGTAATTTTACCTCATATAGTTATGAAAATATATATGTTACAATTAGTGATTCAAGTAAGGCTAAAGAAGTAAAAAACGAGATAAATAAAATAATAGAAAAAACCGAAAAAGAAAAATATAAAAATGAATTAGATATTACTAAAAGTGAGATAGAAACTCTAAAGCAAAACATTGAGGATTTAAAACAAAATGGTGGTTCTGAAGAAGAAATACAAGATTATAATGCGTCACTTAAAAGTGAAGAATTAAAACTCGCAAAGTTAGAAAAACCAAACAATAAAATAACAATCACAAATGATATTTCAAAAACGTTATCATACACGGATAAAATGGATGAGGTAACGGCAACATCAGTATTATTATCAATAACGTGCTCTTTAGTCTTCCCTACTTTATTAGCATGGTTAACAATAAAACTATTTATATCAAAAAAACGTGAAATAAGAACGCTTTTATTATTAAATTATAATGCTTATGAAATTATATCAAAATATGTTATTTACATATTAGCATCTTCATTTATAGGAACATTATTCGGCGGAATAATATCTAATACTTTAGTTCCAATACTAATATTAAAATATTATAAGTCAATGAATATTATGGCGGCATTTCAATTTAAATACGTAATATTACACTTCATTATTACGTTTATAATAGCAAGTGCTATAACCATTATTACAACATATAAAATAATGTATAACAAAAAGTTCACGTTAGTTAAAATACTTAAAAAAATTAAAAAAGTGTAAATAAGTTAACAATGTTGCAATTGCAACATTGTTTTTATTTATGATTTTGATATAATTAGTTCCGTATGGTAGAAAAGGAGTGTTAATTATGGATGCTTATAAAGGCTTTAAAGGAACAAAGTGGAAAGATGAAATAAACGTTAAACAATTTATATTAGATAATTATACAGAATATACTGGGGATGAAAGCTTTTTATCATCCCCTACCGCAAGAACAAAAAGATTAAACAAAAAATACGAGCGTATGTCAAAGATAGAAATTAAAAAAGGTGTATATAACGTTGATACTAAAACAATATCAGGTATTAACGCATATAAACCAGGTTACCTAATTAAAAATGATGAGATAATCGTTGGTTTTCAAACGGATGCACCATTAAAAAGAATCGTAAATCCATTTGGTGGACTTAGAATGGCAAGAAGTGCCTGTGAAGCTTATGGATATAAAGTAGATAAAAATATTGAAGAGCATTTCAAATACAGAAAAACTCATAATGATGGTGTTTTTTCTGCATACACAACAGACATTAAAAAAGCTAGACATTGTCATTTATTAACAGGATTACCAGATGCATATGGCAGAGGAAGAATAATTGGTGATTATAGACGTATAGCATTATATGGTATTGATAGATTAATTGAAGAAAAGAAAAAAGATTTAATTGATTTAGAAAAAGAAATAATAGATGATGAAATGATTAGATTACGTGAAGATGTATTTGAACAAATAAAAGCATTAGATGAAATAAAAGCAATGGCAAAAAGATATGGCTTTGATATATCAGGTCCTGCCACAAGTGCAAAAGAAGCTACTCAATGGTTATACTTTGGTTATCTTGCAGCAATAAAAGAAAATAATGGCGCAGCAATGAGTTTGGGTAGAACATCTACCTTCTTAGATATATACTTTGAAAGAGATTTAAAAAACGGAGTTATCTCTGAACATAACGCACAAGAAATAATAGATCAATTCATTATGAAGCTTAGAATGGCTAGACACCTAAGAACACCTGAATATAACGAATTATTTGCAGGAGATCCAACTTGGGTTACCGAATCAATAGGTGGTATGACAGAAGATGGTAAATCATTAGTTACCAAAAACTCTTTTAGATATTTACACACTTTATATAATTTAGGTTCATCTCCAGAACCAAACTTAACGATTTTATGGAGTCCTAACTTACCAGAAAACTTTAAAAAGTATTGTGCAAAAGTATCAATCGATACTGATGCCATCCAGTATGAATCAGATGAATTAATGAGACCAATACATGGATGTGATTATGCTATAGCATGTTGCGTTTCAGCAATGACGGTTGGTAAACAAATGCAATTTTTTGGTGCTAGATGTAACTTAGCTAAAACTTTACTTTACTCTATTAATGGTGGGTATGACGAATTAGAACCAGAATTATTAGTAATTGATGGATTAGATAAAATTGAAGATGAATATTTAGATTATACAAAAGTTAGAAAAGCTTTTTCAAAAGCCTTAGATAAAATTGCTAAAACATACGTTGATGCAATGAATATAATTCACTATATGCATGACAAATATGCTTATGAAAAAGGTCAAATGGCATTACATGATACAAAGGTTGAAAGACTTATGGCATTTGGTGTTGCAGGTTTTTCCGTTGCAACTGATTCATTATCAGCAATTAAATATGCAAAGGTTAAACCAATTAGGGATGAAAATGGTATAGCAATTGATTTTCAAATAGAAGGAGATTTTCCAAAATATGGAAACGACGATGACAGAGTTGATTTATTAGGAAAAGAATTATTAGAAGAATTCTATAATGATCTTAAAAAGTACAAGTTATACAGAGGTGCTAAACACACATTATCAGTTCTTACAATAACATCAAACGTAATGTACGGTAAAAATACAGGAGCTACTCCGGATGGTAGAAAAAAAGGTGTGCCTTTCGCACCAGGCGCTAACCCAATGCATGGTAGAGATTCATCAGGAGCATTAGCATCACTTAATTCTGTTGCAAAAATGCCATATACAAACGTGTGCGAAGATGGTATATCAAATACGTTTTCTATTGTACCTAGTGCATTAGGTCATTCTAAAGAAGAACAAATAGAAAACTTAGTTAACGTTATGGATGGATATATGAAAAAAGGTGCACATCACTTAAACGTTAACGTACTAAACCGTGAAATGCTTATTGATGCTATGAATAATCCTGGTAAATATCCTACTCTTACAATAAGAGTTTCTGGGTATGCAGTATTATTTGATAAATTATCAAAAGCACATCAACAAGAAGTAATAGATAGAACGTTCCATGAAAAAATGTAAGCAATGCTTACATTTTTATTTTATATTTTCTAAATAATTCTTATCTTTTACAATACCATGACGTCTAGGCTTTATGCCCCATAATATAAAACTATTTTGATACAAGTCTTTTAAAAATCTTTCTCTTGATATAAATAGATTAAAATAACAAAATACCTTCTGTTTCCAACTATATAAATATTTAATCATTAATATATCATTTAGCCTATACTTATATCCCCTATTTTTCATAAATGAACATATATGCAATTTACATGCTAAATTTCTATTAGTACACCTATGTTTTATTAAATACTTGCATGCACTTTTATTATCACGAGATCTGCAACAACCATCTAAGCTTTTACCATGCACCCTGTTTACAAAACACTGATTATTTTTAAACTCACATAAATTACATCCATAAAAATCATCATCAAACAAATCACACGACCTGTCATAAATAAACTCTATTCTCTTTTTTCTGTTTTTAATATTGCACGCTTCTACCAACAAAGATACTTGTCTAACTTCTTTATTATCTTTAACCTCTTTATCATATAATTTACCATTATACTCGAGTTTAAAAGTATGGTTCCATAATCTATATCTTAAAAATTTAGGTATTTTATACTTTTCCCCTACTTTTTTTATTATAATTTTCCTCATCTTACTACCTCTAATAATACTATACCACATATCAAAAAGTTTGACAAAATAACAAAAAAATGCTATTATATACGGCCAATAAAACAAAAAAGGGGTGTTTTATTATGGCTAAGAGTAATTTTGACGGAAGAAGACGCAGCATTAAGAGTAAAAAGAAAAGAAAAAAAGCTTTACTTGCGCTTGCTTTAGCAACCATAATGGGATTATCTGGTACTGGTATATATTATTTAATAAATTACGTTGATTTGCCAAATAATATATCATGGGAAGAATTTGATGATAATGCAAAGCAAGAGGAGTATACTAATAATGAAAGCCATAGTAGTAATACTGTAATAATAGTTGACGATGATACTGAAAACAGTAATGATAACCAATATAGTTATATGAAAACACAAGAAGCTGAGGAAGTATATGATCTAGCAGTTAGTGACATTGCAGAATTATTAGATGGTATGGATTTTGATAATGATATACAATACTTTTATGCTTTCTATCTATATTATAACGATGGTAAATTTTCAGAAACTAATGATATACAATATAATAAAAATAGTGAATATATAGACGATGATAAAGCACTTGGCTTCGATAGTATTATTGATAAAGATGGTAATGGCATCGTAAATTCAGTATGTAGACATAAAGATACTTTATTTAATGATGTACTTAATAAATCAAACATGGGATTTGAAGCTTACTCTACCACTTGTCATTTAGATGATGGTACTAATACTGAAATTGATAAATCAAATCACCAAATATCAGTAGTACGTTTTGATGGTGATACCAGATATTATGATATATCTAATGGTGCAATAGCAGATAACCATAATAATGGTAATTTAATAGTTACTACTAATAATGGGTCATTATCCTATAAGTTAATTCCAGAAGATTCACTTATAGAAAAAAGAATAATTACAAATCATAATACAAAATCAGAAGTAGATAGAATTAAATCTTTAGTAAACATTGATAATGCAACTATAACCGATGAAGAAATAAATGCACAGTATAAACTTGCATATTATAAAATGATGATGCATGAAGACTTAGTAAGTGAATTTGATTCAAAATACTATGATGATGTAATTAGTAAATTACCAAATATAAGAGCAAAATAATGCTCTTTTTTTTATAATATGATAAAATAATAATGGTGATATTATGATAGGTAAAATAAATAGCATTGAAACCATGGGGCTTGTAGATGGGCCTGGTGTTAGATTTGTAGTATTTATGCAAGGATGTCCACTTCGTTGTATTTTTTGTCATAATCCAGAGACATGGGATATATCTGGTAAAGCTTTAACATATACACCAAAACAACTAGTAGATAAAATATTAAGGTATAAACCATATTTTTCAAATAATGGTGGTGTTACTTTTTCTGGTGGGGAACCACTTATGCAAAAAGAATTTTTATTAGAATGTTTGAAACTATTAAAAAAAGAAAACATACACACATGTATAGATACGGCTGGAAGCATAGTAAACTGTGAAGAAATACTAAAATATACCAATCTTGTTTTATTAGATATAAAAGGTACAAATAAAGATAATTATAAATATATTACAAAGTTTGATATTAAAAATGTTAATGAATTCATAAAACTATGTGATAAGATGAATAAAAAACTATGGATAAGAGCTGTAATTGTTCCGGGTATAAATGATACGGATGAATATATTAATGAGCTTATATACTATATAAAGCCCATTAAAAATATAGATAAAATAGAACTTCTTCCATACCACACATTAGGGGTACATAAATATAAGGAACTTGGTATAAAATATTCATTAGAAAACGTACCCGATATGGATAAAGATAAATGTAAAAAATTAGAAGATAAATTAAAAAAAGGTTTGAATATTTAAACCTTTTTATTATGACTTTAGATATTATTTATTATAGCAAAACAAGATTAACCCTGTTTAATTAGTTTTGCATGTAGCACTACTCTTTTTGAATGATCATAACAAGATGATAAAGTAAGTACTTTATCTTTAGCAGTTACTTTAACTTTATAATCATATACACTCCTACCTTTTATGTTAGCCAAAAACTTTCTAAATGCATTATCATCTTTAAACTTTGTCATAATATAATAACTTTCTGGTTCTATAGTATATGTTGAAAATACTTCCCATAAATAATACCCATTAGGAGTAGTTATTAATATTCTTCTATTGTCCTTATTTGAATACCACTCTTCAGTCACTACTTTTTTTAAAGTACCAAACATAACTTTATTTAAAAGTCCATGAGCATACAAAATAGTATTTTTACTTAAATTATTTATATCATTTCTATAATCTAAAAATACCCAACCTTTTTTATTATATGACTTATCAAATGAGTGGTCTAAATAGAATTCATTATTTGATGTTTGAACAAATGGATAATCAATATTAGTTCCCCTAACGTTTATCCAACCCTTAGTTTGATCATTCATCTTTTCTAGTTCATCAAAATTAATTGATGAGTCTAACTCAGGTTCTTCTATATCATCACCTAGTTTAGTTGTTTTTACATAACTTGTTTTTTTAGGAATTCTTGCAGCATTTTGAACTTGCGCTACTAAGTTTTTAGTTTTGTTATTTTCATACTGCCAACTAATCAAATATACCGCAACTGATGAAAATAAACATATACAAATTATTAATATAACACTCCATATTAATTGTTCTTTTCTTAGTTTTCTCTTAACCTTTTCTGCAATTATTTGAACATCTTCTACGTTAGATACTTCTAAACTTTTTGCAAAATCAAACATTTCTAATATTTCTTCTGAAGGTAATGATATTGTTCTAGTAAAATCTAGTATTTCTACGTCTTCTTTTGTAATAGGTTCTATTTTAATAGGTTTTTCTTTTATTACATCATTAGTAGGTTTTTCTGAGGCATTAAAGCTTACTTTATTTTTTAATTCTTCAGAATATTTTCTAATATATCTTTGAAATCTTTTTTTATTTCTTAACCATCTAATATCTTTGATGGTAATATTACTTTGATGGATCAATTCTAACAATTTTTTATCTTCGTTAGAAAGGCCTTCATAATTATAGTTTTTCACCTATCATCACCTACTTTATATATTATAATATATTTTTAACAATTTTACACATTTTTTTCATATTTTAAGAATATATTTTCAACCATATTTTTAACATTATTATATAATTCTTTAACATCTACAGGAATAATTAACATGTCATCTTTATTAATCCCTTCTTTTTTTAAAGCATCAATTAAATCTTTATCCATATAACAGTTTTCAAATACTATTACTTTCACATGGTTAGATACTTTTTTTAATTTAGATACCTGTTTTAATAACTTATTAGCAATTTCAAAATATTTTCTTTTATCTTGTACAATATCTTTTTTACTAGTTAAGTTATTAAAGTTTACATAGTTTTTCTTATTTAGTATTATTTGCATTGCCATTTTAACCTCACATAAAACTATTTCATCATTCTCATAATACGCAATATCAGCCTTAGTTTTTTGTTTATCGTCAGTTATTACTTCATATTCATTTTCTACCTTGTATCCCTTCATAATAAACTCATGAGTTGCAAAATAATTACCATATATTCCAAGTATTTGACTTATTAAAGCATCTTTATTTTTGCTAGCTGTAAGGTTATCACAAAATAATTTAGTTATGTCTATATCCATAAGGTTAGCATGCTTAAAAATATCATATGGAATACTATAATCACATATTAAAACATTTTTAATATCCATATAAAAAGACTTATCATAATTAATCTTCATATGCTCACCTCTATTATAATTTTATCATATTAAAAAGTATAATCATAGATTTTATTTTTTTAATGTAAATAGTAATAACTAATAATGATTTTAATATAATGTTATGATATAATTATTTTAAGGTGATGTTATGGTAAATACTTTAGTAAATAGTTTGCTTAGTTTTTTTAGTGGACTAGAGACTATTAAATATGGAAAAGAATTAATTGTTTTTATAATATCTTTAATGCCAATATTAGAAATAAGAGGTGGTTTAATTGCCGCTGGTGTTTTGAACATGGATATTGTTAGAAGCTTCATTATTTGTTTAATTGGTAACATATTACCCATACCATTTATATTATGGTTTATAACACCAGTATTTAATTGGCTCAAAAAAACAAAAAAACTTAGTAAACTTGTTAACAAGATAGAAAATAAAGCTTTATCTAAAAAAGATAAAATAGAAAAAGCTGAATTTTGGGGATTGTTTTTATTTGTGGGTATACCACTACCTGGTACGGGTGCATGGACAGGTTCACTTATTGCATCATTAATTGGTATGGATAAGAAAAAAGCATTACTTGCTGCATGTTTGGGTGCTGTACTTGCTGGTTTAATAGTCGGAACTTTATCGTTTGGATTATTTAAAGGAATACTAAGATAAAAGACTTACTAACGTAAGTCTTTTTTACATATATCCTTTAGCTTTATATTCATCAGATAACTCTTTAAAACGATTATAGTGAACTACTTCCCTTTGTCTTAACCATAATAATGGCCCTAGTATGTCAGGATCATTTGTTTGATTAATTAAGTTTTCATATACAGCCCTTGCTTTTTGTTCTGCTGCTAAATCTTCTTCTAAATCTGCTATTGGATCTCCAGTAGTTGATATATAAGCCGCTGTCCAAGGTACACCATTTACGTTAGCAGGAAAAAGAGAAAAACCATGTTCAGTATATATTCCTTCAAGTCCCTCTTTTTTCATCTCATCTGGTGTTGCCCCCATAATAAGTTGAGACACCATAGTACATATCATCTCAACGTGAGCTAACTC
>CADBMO010000037.1 GCA_902795755.1 uncultured Erysipelotrichaceae bacterium
AATTTATTGGTTACATAATCCATAGCACATATATCTTTTTCATTTTCATATGAAATATATTTATTATACTTTAGTGAGTATTTCTTTAAGAAAGAGCTTTTCTTTAATAATTTAGTAACTTTATTTCTAATTGTTATATATATTTCACTAAGTTTGTCAAAAACAGAAAAAGAAGAACTATTAATAGATTCTATACTATACATACTAATTCTTTTTTCAAAATTTAAGCTTCTATTATACTTTAACAAATAGATTGCAACTATAATAAGCACTAACACCAATATAAGTGTTGGTAAATATTGCGTTATTAAATTTTGCATGTAACCACCTTCTTATTTTTTAAATTTAAAAATATCGTCTAAGTCAGTAATACCCCTACTCTTTATTTTTTCATATACTTTTGGCATTCTCTTTTTCAAATCAAATGATCCATCAACTTCACCATTTGAAGTAATACCTTTTTGATCAAACGTAAATATTTCTTTAAGTTTAATCATATCTTTATCAAAACCATCTACCTCACATATACTAGTTATCTTTCTTCTTCCATCAGACAATCTAGATATGTTAACAACTAAATCTATAGCATTTTCAATATATTCACGAACGGCATTAATAGGTATTTCCATACCAGACATTAAAACTAAAGTTTCAAGTCTATTTAAAGCGTCTATCGGACCATTTGCGTGCATTGTAGTAAGTGAGCCATCATGTCCTGTATTCATGGCTTGTAACATATCAAATGCCTCTTTACCACGTACCTCACCAACAATTATTCTATCCGGTCTCATACGAAGTGAATTAATTACTAAATCACGAATTGTAACTTCTCCAGTACCATCATAATTAACCGTTCTAGTTTCTAATGATATAACATGTGGTTGATGAAGCCTTAATTCAGCAGCATCTTCAATCGTTATTACACGTTCATCCACTGATATAAATGAAGATAATGCGTTTAATAGTGTTGTTTTACCAGCTCCAGTACCGCCACATATTATAACGTTAAGTCTAGCTTTTATAGCAGCTTGTAAAAACCTTGCCATATATGGCGTCATTGAACCAGTCCTTAAAAAATCATCAATTGATTCCATATCTTTTCTAAATTTTCTTATGGTAACAACAGGTCCTTTTAATGATAATGGTGGAATAACCGCATTAAGTCTTGAGCCATCTTCTAATCTTGCATCAACCATTGGATTTGCAGAATCAATTGTTCTACCAAGTGGTTGTACAATCTTTTGAACGGTTCTTATGATATGTTCATCGTTAATGAATGAAACGGAATCATCCTTACTTATTTGACCATCTATTTCAACGTATATTTCATTTTTTCCATTTACCATTATTTCAGTAATGTTAGGATCGTCTAAAAGTTCAGTAATAGGTCCATATCCATTAATTTCGTTATCAATTAGATTAAATATATGAGAGCGTTCTAAATTAGTTAGGTCATACCCTTCAATAGCTTTATCTATTTCATCATTTATGTACTCATGTAATAATTTATTATTAGGTACTTTATCATCTATTATATTAGAAATAATAGTGTTTCTTAGATTATCAAGTAATTCTTTATCTTTAAAAATATCATAATCATCTATTTCCCTTGCTACTGTTCTTTCTTCTTTTACATCAAAAGCATCCATTAAATTCTTATTAGCCATTATGCCACCTCACTTCTTGTATTATTTTTTTTCTTATCAAGCAGTGCGATAGCTATTTTAGTTAGCCTAGTTACATCACCTTTTTTTATTAACCTGATATGTTTGTTTAAAGTTAATATTTCCTTGTCAATAACATATTTATCAATATCTTTTATATAAAACGATCTATCTATTGTATAATCGATGTTATGTTTTATAATTGTTTTTATATCAAATAAAGTAAAATAATCTTTACCTGTATCCTTAGATTGATTAAACACCACTTTATAATTTTTCTTTTCTGTATCTTCAAATATTGCTATCATACTCCTAGCATTTTTTAAATCTACTGGGTCATTTGTAATCATAAATAGTGTACTATCACTTTTATCTAACACTTTTAGTGTTATAGGTGATAAAATATGAGTTGTGTCAATTAATATTACATCGTATTTATAAATTGCGGTTGAGATAATTAAATCAATGTATTTGCTGTCAATCTTAAAAGCATCTCTAGGATCTTTAGGGGCTGCTAACACATCAATGTTTTCATTATAATTTGCAATGTAATTTGATATGGTATTAAACCTGTTATTAGACATATCATCAACTACGTTAAATATGCTTTTTGTAGCGTCTACTCCTAAAGAAACAGCAATACCTCCGCTATTTAAATCCATATCTATAATTAATACCTTTTTCTCCATTAAACTATATATTCCTGCTAAGTTTAAAACCGTAGTTGTTTTACCAACACCACCCTTGCAAGAAAATACAGAAACAATTTTTGCACCATGCTTATCCATATTAATCAACCCTTTCTATTACTTTTTTTTCATCAATAATACTACCTTTATAAATACTTCTTGCATCATATATATCTTTTCCAACAAAGTATCCAAAAAGACCTTTAAATGTTTTAGATATTTCTATTTTCACTCCATTATCTATCTCATCTATATTTATCTTATTAATGTCATCATCATTTTTAAGAATCATATTTATTATTTCTTCTTTATTTAGATTATCTTTATTATCAAGTGCATAATCCACCATATATTCATTAATACCATCTAGTTTATTCTTATTGTATTTCATATAGCCAATATCAACAACGTACGCACCTAGCATTATAATAAGCGGAATTAAAATAACAAATAACGCAAGTGTTTGACCTTTATTATTCATTATATATCACCCTCTTAGTAGATACATCAAA
>CADBMO010000038.1 GCA_902795755.1 uncultured Erysipelotrichaceae bacterium
ATTAGTTTTATTGCTTTTTTATTATGGTAATAGCTATCCTCACCTAATGGGAACCTTAACCGCTATATTAATGCTATTTTTGTAAAATGCTTATATTATAATGGTTTAAGCTATGTTAGTGCGGCTTTAAGCCATTAACAAAGCGATAAGGTGATTATGCTTAGTTACTGTGGCAAATAAAAGACTTCCACAATACAAAACACCATGATATAATATAGTAAAATAGCAATAATATTGAAAAAGAAGAAAAAATCACTTTTTTAAAAATATGTTAGAAAAATCTAAAAAATACTTGATTTTTATTTTTTTTATGCTATTATAAAAAACAATTAATTATTTTCTTTGAAAACTAAGTGGAAGTAGTACATATCCATGCTACTTTCGCTTTTTTTAATCATAGGAGGGGGTTAACTATGACATATTTCAAAGATGACCTGCTGTTTCTCATAAGAAAAAATGAGAATATCAAGTCCAATATAATTAGTTTATATTTAAAAAAAGAAGAAGGCATTTGTCTCTATATGGGGATAAATGCCCTTTTTATATGCAAAATGAAAGGAAGGTGTCACTATGGGACGAGTATTATCTAATAATATTTTAAAACATTATGATGGATTAAAAGTCTCAAATAAAGTTAGAGAAGTGTTTGATCTAATTGACTATTTAGAGAATACCGTTGATGGTTTTGAGTACCCTACTATAACAAGTAGCTGTCAGGTTAGGTATGAACAGTTTGTTAAAGGTGTTAGTTCCTCAAAACTTGAAAACTTTGTTTTAGATAAAATAATGTTTGAACTACGAGGCAATGATTATAAGAGAAAATTATTAATGACAAAGTTTACTATTGCCTTGAGAAAACTTAGTAATATAGAGATGACTGTCTTTAAGTTATCAGTTTATGAGGGCATGGAAATATATGATATATGTGATCATATTCATTTTGGATATACTAGAGCGAGAGAAATAAAGAAAAGTGCTTTCGTTAAGTTCTTAATGGCACTTAATCTTGATAGTGAATGCATAAAAGGAGGTGATGCTAAAATGGTAAATGCTTATTTTGATATGAAGACTACTGGAATATAAAATGTAAAGTAAATGTCTTTATAGATAGATAAGCAGAAAATGATTTGCAATTTTAAATAAAATAGTTTATTATGCAGGTGTTGAGGTGATACATATGAAAAAGAAAGTAATAATAATTGTATTTATAGTGTTATTAATTAGTTTAATATCATTGCTATTAATAATACTTAATAGACATAATTATAAAACAGTTAAGGTTAATAATAGAAAGATTATATCAAAAACTGAAAAAGAAGAAATTGAAACTACAATAACAACTACTAATACAACAAAAGAGCCTCAAACAACTACCCCTACTACAAGTAAGAAAAAAGAAACTAAAAAAGTAACTACTGAAAAGCAAGTTACAACAACAAAACAAAACATTACTACTACAAAAGAAAATGTTACAACTACCACTACTACTAAAACTTGTATACCTAAAAAGTTTATCATGTCATGGTTTAGACCAGATTTTGAAAGTGAAAGTTCTTGCACTAGTAAAGGTAATACATATTTAGGTAGATATGGTTATAATTGTGATTATTTAACTGATGATTGTGGTAAAACATATTGGATGCTATCTTTGTATGATGAAAATAATCATTCAATTGATTGGCACAATGTTCAATAATGCTTGAAAAAGCATTTTTTTAATACTTAAAACAAAGGAGGAAAGAAATTGAAAAGTATAATAAAAAAACTTAAATGGGTAATGCCCATTTTTTTATTTGGAATAATTTTAATTCCAACAATTAAAGCCAAAGCTTTAACAACAGATTCATTTTATTTTGAATGGATCGAACCAAAAATATATGTAAACAAATATAAAGATGGTGTGGAAAGATCAGAAAGGATACAGATATATCATAGAAGAAGTGATGGATCAGTAGCATATTGTATTCAACCTGGTGTAGATTTTTCAGATACTGAGTTAATTACTGGATATGATTATAATCAAGCATCATTTTCGGGTATGAGCGAAGATACATGGAGAAAAGTCTCATTACTTGCTTATTATGGTTATGGATATGGTAATCATACTGATATCAAATGGTATGCAATAACTCAATATGAAATATGGAAAGCTAATCCGCTAGGATGGACAACTTATTGGGCTGATAGTTATCACGGAAATAATATATCTCAATTTGAAGCTGAATCAGCTGAATTATTAAATTTAGTTAACAACCATTATAAAGCACCATCATTTATTAATACAACTACCGAAGTTATAGTAGATGATACTATAGCATTAACTGATAACAACAATGTATTAAGTAACTTTGATGTTTCAAGTAATAATGAAAGTTTAAGGAAAGATGGTAACAAATTATATATTACTCCTAACAAACTTGGCGAGGTAACAGTTAATCTAACTAAGAATTCAAATAGATTTGGAAGAAGTGCAATTGTATTTGTTGGAGATGGAGTACAGAACCTAATGACTGGAGGTAATATTGAACCATATCAAACATCATTAAAATTAAAGGTAATTGGTGGTAAAGTTACAATTAATAAAGTTGATAAAGATACTAAACAAGCAATTGCTCAAGGAGATGCAACTTTGAAAGGTGCAACTTATGGAATATTTAAAGAAGATGGAACAAAAGTATCTTCAATAACTACTGATGAAAATGGTGTTGTAACAAGTGGTATGTTACCTAATCAAGGAAGATATTGGTTACAAGAAGAAATACCATCAAACGGATATGAAGTAGATGAAGATAATAGATATTATTTTGTTATAACAAAAGATAATTTATATCCAACTGTTACTGTATATGAAAAGGTAATAGAAAGACATTTTGAGATTTTTAAAGTATTTGCTTCTGATAAAACAGGATTCTTAACTGGTGAAGAAAATGTAACATTTGATATTTACTTAAAATCATCAAATGAAAAAGTTGCAAGTATTACTACTAATAAAAAAGGATTTGCAGAGACTGTATTGCCATATGGCACTTATATAGTTAAGCAAGTAACAGCAACTGAAAATTATGAAAAAGTAGATGACTTTGAAATAGTTATAAATAGTGATACTGATGAACCATATTATCATTTAATATCAAATGCCAAAATACCAAAAGAAAATATTATTATAGAAATACCTAATACTTCTAAAAATGAATTAAGTAATAATTTTATAATTGCTTTAGGATTAATATTAGGTTTTGGAGCATTGTTATATGTTAAAAATAAAAATCACAAAAAATGAAGTAATAGTTTTTTTGTCACTACTATTAATAGCAACTTGCATCTTTATTAAGATTAATGCTATCTATACCGTAAAAAAGCAAAAACTGAAAGAGGATAAACAAATAAATGAAATAATTAAAAATGAAGAGATTAAAACCACTTCTGACGGTATAGAACCTATTAATAAAGAGATCAAAACAAATAACAATAATAATTATGTTGCTGTTTTAGAAATACCTAAAATTAGATTAAAAAAAGGTTTGGTAATGGCCACTAAAAACTTCAAATCAATTAATTATGCAATAAGTATAGATAGACATAGTAAAATGCCGGATCAAAATGGCAATTTTATTTTATACGCTCATTCTGGCAATAGTAAGATAGCTTATTTTAAAAATCTAAAAGATTTAAATATAGATGATGAAATAAAAGTTTATTATGAAGGTAATATTTATTCATATAAAGTTATTAAAAAATATACTGTACCAAAAGATGGATATTTATCAGTTAATAATGATAATGAGAATAATTATATAACATTAACAACATGTAGTCAAAGTGATAAGAGTAAACAAATAGTTATTATAGGGAAACAATTCAAATAAAAAATATAATATATTTACATTGGTTTACAGCATTTAATTAACAAGCGAAGCAAAAAATGATATAATTATATAAAAGAAAAATAGTAGGTGATATTTATGCATTTAGACAAATTAAAAAATGAATATGATAGAATGCAACAAGTATATGGAGATAAAACATTAAAATCAATTAACTTCGGGGGATGTGATACAAATCCTGATATTTGTTTTGTTTTTATGAATCCTACTTCAAAAAATATTGCATCTGATCCATCTTGGATGGGTATTAGAGCACCATGGATTGGAACTAAAAATATATGGGATTTATTTGTTGCAACCAATCTATTTGATATTGGTATATATAATGA
>CADBMO010000039.1 GCA_902795755.1 uncultured Erysipelotrichaceae bacterium
AATAAGTATCAAGTTCGTATAAAAATATATAAAAAAAGAAAAATATATAGTATAATTTACTTTGTAGAGGTGATAGAAAATGTTTATATTAACAAAATCTATGTTGGCGTTATTAATAGGATTTATAATATCTGTTGTAATGGGCTACTTTATTATTCCTATTTTAAAAAAATTAAATATAGGCCAAAGAATTAGCGTATTCGTTGGCGAGTCACACAAGAAAAAAGATGGAGTCCCAACAATGGGAGGATCAATATTTATAATTCCTACCTTTATTACTATTTTAATAATGTATTTAACGAATAAAATTAATATTAATAGTAATTTACTTATAGTATTGTTTGTATTTGTAGCGTACGCAGTACTAGGGTTTTTAGATGATTTTTTAAAAATTAAAAAAAATCAAAACGAGGGATTAACTGACGTTCAAAAATTACTTGGACAAGTAATAATTGCAGTGGTGTTTTTCTTTATATATATGAAAAGTGGTTCGGAACCATTACTTTGGTTTCATGCTCTTAATTTAAAGATTAATGTTGGTTGGCTATATGGATTTTTCATATTATTTATGCTAGTAGCATCATCAAACGCAGTAAATATAACTGATGGTTTAGATGGGTTAGCGGGTGGCCTTTCATTTATAGCAATACTGGTTATGGGAATAATATCATGGGCATCCACTTGGCTTTTAGGATATCAAGACATTGCAATCTTCTGTTTTATTTTAGCCGGTACGGTATTAGGATTCTTAGTTTATAATGCATATCCTGCAAAAGTATTTATGGGTGATATGGGTTCACTATGTTTAGGAGGTACCCTTGCAACCATCGCAATTTTAACAAGGCATGAGCTAACATTTGCAGTTATTATGGGTGTGTTTGTGGTTGAAACATTATCAGTAATAATACAAGTTATTTGGGTATTTCTATTTAAAAGGAAGTTGTTTTTAATGACACCACTTCATCATAATTTTGAAAGATTAGGATGGAAAGAGCATGATATAGTAAGACTATTTTGGATAGTAGGTTTAATACTTGGAACTTTTGCAGTAGTATATGGAGCATGGATTTAGTCCATGCTTTTTTTGACAATTTTTAATAAGTGTGTTATACTAACCAGCATTAAAAAAAGGGGAGATAATATATGAAATATATCTATGAAGGCATATCAATGAAAGAATATTGTAGATTAAATAATATTAGCTATGACGTTATCATTGCAAGAATAAGAAGAAATAAAGAACAAAATCCTTATTTATCAATAGATGAATTAGTTTATCAAGCAATTAATTATGAAAAGTTACCTAAAAACACAAAATATGAATATAAAGATGGGCTATTGATAGATTATTGTAGGGATAAAAATATTAAACCACAAACAATGTATTCAAGAATTGGTATATTAAAAAAAGATAATCCTGATATGTCCACAGATGAATTAATTGAAAAATCAGTTAATGGTACATGGAAAAAAGGAAATAGAACAAAATATTATTATCAAGGTAAATCTCTTAAAGAGTACTGTGTTGAAAATGGTATTAAATATCATTCTATAGTAAAGAAAATAGATAGATTAAAAGAAAAGTATGAAGTTTTTTCTGATAATCAATTGGTTTTAATAGCCTTAGGAGACTTAACTGTTAAAGATGCGTTAACAAGTAAAATGATTAAATACTTTAAAACAAAAAGATACTTGGATTTAGATATTAAAAAATATGTTGATAGTATAAATAATCCAATTAATTATAATAAAAATAAAATTGATTTATTAATAAAAAGAAAAACTAAATAAGTTTTTCTTTTTTTTATTTTATTACATATTATTTATTATGGGTGATACAATGAAAAGAATAGATAAAAAACTATTTATTACAACGATTATTACTTGTTTATATGGAATTATAATGATATATTCAGCATCTAGTATTTGGGCGAAATATAAGTTTAATAATTCTTTTCATTACGTAATATTACAAACAATATTTTTTATTCTTGGATTATTATTAATGATAATAGTATCTAACATTAATTATAAAAAATATTTAACATATTCAAATAAAATACTATTAACGTGTATTATATTATTAATACTTGTTTTAATACCTAAAATAGGAACTATTCGTAATGGCTCACGTAGTTGGTTTGGAATAGGTGGTTTTGGAATTCAACCTAGTGAATTTATGAAACTTGCCCTAATTATTTTTACGAGTAAGTATATATATAACAATCCTAAAGATATGAAAAAGGTAACAACAGGGGCTTTTCCAGTATTAATAATTACTTTATTATCCTTTGGACTTATTATGCTCCAACCAGATTTTGGAACTGGTGTTATACTAGTTACCACAATAATTTTGATGCTTTTTATATCAGGAGTACCATTTTCTTTTTTTATAAAAGTAGGCTTGTTAGGAGTAGTAGGCGTTGTTATTTTAATATTAATTGCGCCATATAGGATGGATAGAATAACATCATTTATTAACCCATGGAACGATCCACTTGGAACAGGGTTTCAAACAATTCAGTCATTATTTGCCATAGGACCTGGTGGATTATTTGGAATGGGGTTTGGTAATTCTATTCAAAAACATTTTTACTTGCCAGAACCACAAACAGACTTTATTTTTTCAATAATATCTGAAGAACTAGGCGTAATAGGTATAATAAGCGTAGCAATATTATTTTTAATAATTATTTTAAGATGCATAAAAATATCAATAAAAGCACCAGATATTTTTTCAAAGTTTTTAGTTTTGGGAATAATATTTCAATTAACAATACAAACAATTCTTAATTTATCAGTAGTTGTTGGTTTAGTTCCGGTAACAGGTGTTACGCTTCCATTTTTCTCATATGGGGGAAGCAGTTTAATTCTTACAATGATCGAAATAGGAATGGTATTAAATGTTTCCAAAAACATATCTTGAATATAGAACAAATGTATGATATAATGTTGCTACATAGGGGGTAAAATGAATAACATTATATTAAAAAAAGATATTAAAATAGAAAATATGATATATGAAATTAGAGGGAAACAGGTAATTCTAGATAGAGACTTAGCAAAATTATATGAAGTAGAAACTAAAGTATTAATGCAATCTGTTAAGAGAAATATCGAAAGATTCCCAGAGAATTTTATGTTTCAACTTAGCTCATTAGAATTTGATAATTGGAGGTCACAATTTGTGACCTCCAACAATGATAAAATCGGATTACGTAGAGCACCATATGCATTTACAGAACAAGGGGTTGCAATGTTATCTGGTCTACTTAGATCTAAGATTGCAATTGCAACCAGTATTAAAATTATTGAAACATTTGTAAAAATAAGGAAATATATTTCAAATAACCTGATTGAACAAAAGTATATTAATGAACTTGTTATAAAAGATTCTAAAAGAATAGATTTAATAGAATCAATGTTATCAGAGTTTAAAGAAAAAACTAATCATCTATTCTTTAAAGGGCAAGTTTATGATGCATATTCGTTATTAATGAATATTTTTAATGAAGCAAAAAAAGAAATTATCATAATTGATAATTATGTAAATAAGAATATTTTGGATATAATTTCTAAGACAAGAAAGGAAATCACAATAATTACAAATAAATATAATAATCATGATTATGAAATGTATAAAATGCAATATAAAAATGTTAAATTGGTTATTAACAATACATTTCATGATAGATTTATAATTATTGACAGAAAAGTATTGTACCATTCAGGGGCATCATTTAAAGATTTAGGTAATAAGTGTTTTGAAATTTCTAAAATAGAAGATATAAGTATATTAAATAGTTTGTTAAAAAAAGTCCCTTCAATGGAAGTATAACCTATTATAATTGTCTATAAATAAATATTTATGGTGTTACGCTTCCATTTTTCTCATATGGGGAAAGCAGTTTAATTCTTACAATGATAGAAATAGGGATAGTATTAAATATATCTAAATATAAGTGTAAAGTGTAGTATAAAAATTAATTATTTTATTAAAACCTATTGACTAAATTTCTAACTGTGGTATAATTAAGACATCCTAAAGGTAACTAATAAAAGTATTTTAATAAAATTCTTTATTAAAAGATATTCTTGATATTAGTTTATGTATATCGTTCGGATAACATATGAAAATGGTCGTAGGAGATCAATCTTATTTAACTTTAGGAATTACAATTGTAACTGAGAAAGAAAACTCATTGGAATAAGATGTCACACTAAATACTGATAATATTTAGATTAATTATATAAGTTTATATTTATATAATTAAAAGTGATTTTTCTAAACAAACTTGAAAAATAGTAGCTTTATCAGGGCTACTATTTTTTATTGTTTTTTGATATAATATCGGTAGGTGATTTTATGGCTTTAAATAACATAAGAAACTTTAGTATAATTGCACATATTGATCATGGTAAATCTACTTTAGCAGATAGAATACTTGAAGCAACTGGAGCAATTACAAAAAGAGAATTAAAAGATCAAATGCTTGATCAAATGGATTTAGAAAGAGAACGTGGTATTACTATTAAACTAAATTCAGTACAATTAAACTATAAGTATAATAATGATGAATACATATTACATTTAATAGATACCCCTGGTCATGTAGATTTTTCATATGAAGTATCTAGGAGTTTAGCAGCATGTGAAGGAGCAATTCTAGTTGTTGATGCCGCACAAGGTATTGAAGCACAAACCCTTGCAAACATGTATTTAGCAATGGAGAACAATTTAGTAATTATACCAGTAATTAATAAAATTGATCTACCAAATGCAGAACCAGAAAAAGTTAAGCAAGAGATAATTGATACTTTTGGTTTTAATGAAGAAGACATTATTTTAACTAGTGCAAAAACAGGTGTTGGCATAGATAAACTTTTAAATGCGGTAATAGAAAAAATACCAGCACCAACTGGTAAAAAAGATGCTAAATTAAGAGCACTTATATTTGACAGTTTATATGAATCTTATCGTGGTGCTATAATTTGGATGAGAGTAGTAGATGGTGTTATTAAAAAAGGTGATAAAATAAAAATGTTAAATAGTGACGCTATCTATGAGGTAACAGAACTTGGTGTACATAATCCAAAAGAAATTAAAAAAGATAGTTTAGAAGCTGGTGAAGTTGGATACTTATGCGCCTCAATTAAATCAGTGAGTGACGTTAACGTTGGCGATACACTTACTCACGCAAAAGATGATGTAGAGCCTGTAAAAGGATATAATCCAATGAAACCAATGGTTTTTTGTGGCCTTTATCCTACTGAGTCAAATAAATATAATGAATTAAAAGAAGCACTTGAAAAATTAAAACTTAATGATGCATCACTTTCTTTTGAACCAGAAACATCAACTGCACTTGGATTTGGATTTAGATGTGGGTTTTTGGGAATGCTTCATATGGATGTTATAGAAGAGAGAATTGAAAGAGAATTTAACGTGAATATAATAGCAACATCTCCATCGGTTATTTATGAAGTTATAAAAACTAATGGTGATGTTATTATGGTTGATAATCCATCTTTAATGCCAGATAGAACTCTTATAGATAAAATAAAAGAACCATACATAAAAACAAGTATAATAGTGCCTTCAAATTACGTAGGTAACGTTATAGAATTGTGTCAAAATAAACGTGGTACTTATATTAATTTAGAGTATTTAACTCCAACTAGAGTTAATATTCATTATGAATTACCTTTATCAGAGATAGTATATGACTTTTTTGATAAGCTTAAATCTTATACTAAGGGTTATGCTTCTTTTGATTATGAATTAATAGGTTATAAGGAGAGTAATTTAGTTAAGATGGACATAATGATAAATAAAGAAGTAATTGATGCACTTTCTGTCATAACACATAAAGATTTTGCATATAAACGTGGTAAAGCCGTTGTAAATAAACTAAAAGAGTTAATACCAAGACAATTATTTGAAGTTCCAATACAAGCGTCTATTGGTAATAAAGTAATCGCCAGAAGTGATATAAAAGCTCTTAAAAAAGACGTACTTGCTAAATGTTATGGTGGAGATATCACGAGAAAAAGAAAATTATTAGAAAAACAAAAAGAAGGTAAAAAAAGAATGAAAAAAGTAGGTAACGTTGATGTACCTCAAGAAGCGTTTTTATCTGTCTTAAGCGTAGAGGATGAGTAATATGTTAAGTGATATACAAAAAGATGAAAAAATTAGAAAAATAAAACTTGTAATTAGAACATTTTTAGAAAATAAAAATAATACGGTAGAAATGGTTTCAGCTGCTACGAACATTTCTAAATCAAGTGTTCAAAGATATTTAAATGATGAAAAGTATATTAAAATAATATACGAAGATGATGCAAATGAAATAATAAATAAAATAATAAAACAATTAAATAAAAACAAGGTAGAAGGATTAAAAAAAGGTGGTAATAATACAACTAATAATCATACTTATAGAGATGATTTAGGACATTTTGCTAAGAAGTAATAATAAACATAGGGGGATTTTATGAAAAAAATTAGATTATATAAAACTATGGCTTTAAATATTGATGATGAAGTTCAAAATATTAAAGTTTATTATGATACGTTAGAATTTATTGATGGTTTTGCATCTTTTGGATATATGATTAATGATAATGAGGTTATGTGTACGGTTTTTGATAAAAACTTAAATGCGGTTGTGCCATGTAGAATCTCATCAGTAGAGGATTTAAGTACGTATACAAACGTATTTAAAAATGGAATTGGACTATATCAAGAAGGTGATCACATTTACGTTATTGATTTAAATAATACTAAGTTTGAAGGTACAAAACCAATCAACTATGTTAATAGAATAAATGCTTATTTACCTGTTGATTCAAAAAGAGTAATTGCGGTAAATGAAGAATTTTATTTATATAATGTTTCAGATAATAAAAGATTATCTCAAGATTTTAGTTATATGGAATTAAAGGAAAACGAACTAATATGGTACTTGGTATTTGGAATAAATGATAATGAAAAAAGATATTTATATACAACTGGAACCATGTTTAAAAATGGAAAATTAAAAAACAACGTTTTAATAGATGATATAAAAGCTTGGTATTCTGATGAAGATTTAAAAGATGTTGAAAACATTAGAACGCTTAGTTTAAAAAACTATCTTGATTTAAGGAAAAAAGAAAAATGGGAAACGCTTCAGTAAAAAGTATGTACGTTCATATACCTTTTTGTAGAAGAATTTGTTCATACTGTGATTTTTGTAAAAACTTTTATAATGAAGAATTAGCATCTAAGTATTTAGATGCTTTAGAAAGTGAAATAAAAAGTACCTATAAAAATAATGTTATTAATACACTATATATAGGTGGTGGAACTCCCAGCGCTTTATCGTTAAATAATTTAAAAAAACTATTTAAAATACTAAAAAGTATTAAACTTAGTAATAAATATGAGTTTACGTTTGAGTGTAATTATGAAGACATAACTGATCAGTTGCTATCTATTTTACAAGAAAATAAGGTAAATAGACTTAGTGTTGGAATTCAAACATTTAATAGTTCTTATGAAAAAATATTAAATAGAATTATTAATAAAGAAAAAATAATTGAAAGTATTAATATCGCAAAAAAATATTTTCATAATATAAACGTTGATTTAATGTATGCTTTACCAAACGAAAAACTAGATGATTTAAAACATGATTTAGATATGTTTATATCACTTAATGTAAGTCATATAAGCACATATGCTTTAATAATTGAAGATGGTACTTTATTAAAAATAGAAAATACTAAAGAGATAGATGATGAACTGCAAAGTGATATGTACTACTATATAAAGAATTATTTAGAAAAAAATGGATATTTACACTATGAAATTAGTAATTATTCAAAAAAGGGATTTGAATCTAAACATAATTTAACTTATTGGAACAATATGAATTATTATGGATTTGGAGCAGGAGCATCATCTTTCGTTGGTAATAAAAGAATTGATAATACAAAAAGTATTTATAATTATATGAATAAAAACAAGATAATGCATGAAGAAATACTAGATAATAATCAATTGATTAAAGATGAAGTTATGCTTAACTTAAGAAAGATTAACGGTATAAATAAAAAAGAGTTTTATAGTAAGTATAAGAAAACAGTAGATAATTATTTTTTATATAACGAATTAATTAATAATAGTTTATTAATAGAAGATAATGAAAATATTAAAATAAATGAAAAATATTTATTTGTATCAAATAGTATAATTTCAAAATTTATTGATATGTATAAGTATTGATTTAAACCGATATTTAATGTATAATACTATTATGATAGGAGGGGCGTATATGAATAGTGAAGATGAAGTACTAGATATAGTTGAAGAAGAAGCTAGTGCAGAAGAAGAGAGCAAGGAAGAAACTACCGAAGAAGATGCAAAAGCAGAAGAAACAAATGAAAGTGCAGAGGTAGAAGAAAAACCGGCTGATGAAAAACCTGCGGTTATAATACCTCCTACAGAAGTACCTGAGGATGTACAAACTGAAACTGGCGCTTCAGAAATAAATGAAATAAGTGCTAGTGTTACAGAAGATGAGATAGCATACTCAGCAAAAAGTGGTACTAAAAGAAAAGTGGTTGCAGGAATACTTATATTTTTATTAATTGTAGACTTATTAGTATTAGCAGCATACTTAATTGGTTTTGATAGAATATTTACATTTATAAAATAACGCTTTAATAGCGTTATTTATTTTTTTTGTAAATTATTAGCACTCTGGTATTGACATTGCTAATTTTACATATTATAATACTAGTAGCATGTTAGAAAAGAAGGTGATATCGTGCTAACTGAAAGGCAAAATAAGCTTCTTAGAATAATTGTTGAAGAATATGTAAAAACCGCTTCACCGGTTGGTTCTAAAGCGTTATGTGACGAACTAAATTGTTCTTCTGCAACGATAAGAAACGAGATGGCTACTTTAGAAAACGTTGGTTTTCTAGAAAAAACTCATACGTCATCTGGTCGCGTTCCATCAGAAGATGGATATAGGTATTATGTTAATAATTTAATGAAACCTAAAGAGATGACTGGAGAAGACATGCTTAAACTTCAAACATTATTTGATAATAGAGAATTGGTTTTATCTGATGCAATCAATAAAAGTTTAGAAATAGTATCAGAAATAACTAATTGTACATCTCTTGTACTTGGATCTAGTAGTTCAATTAACAGATTAAAACAAGTTGAAGTTGTTCCGTTTGATAATAATAAAGTTATCGCTATTGTAATAACTGATAAAGGTCATATAGAACACAAAGAATTAAATATTGAAGATGGAATAAGTGTTGATGAGGTTAAAAAAGTAGTTGAATTAATCAATAAGCTTTTAGTTGGGACGCCACTTGATGAAATAAGTGCTAAATTAGAGTTTGAGATAAAACCAAGGATAGCATCTTACGTTAAATCACATGAAGCGTTATATCAAGTATTTTACAATGCTTTTTCAGAATTTTCTAATAAAAGTCATATGCATATGGCTGGAAGAACGAATTTATTAAATTATAAAGAATTTGATAACACTTCAAAGATTAGAGAAATATTAGATAAGTTTGATGATGATAAAATGGTACAAAAAATAGAAGCTGAAGAAAATGATATAAACGTATATATTGGTCATGAAAATAACTTTGATGATGATGTATCAATTATTAAGACTAAATACGTTGTAAATGGAGAAGAAGGTACCATAGCAATAGTAGGGCCTAAAAGGATGGATTATGAAAAGGTGGTTTCTCTATTAGAATTCATCAAACAAAATATAGAAAGGTAGAAATATGAAAGAAGAGATAAAAGAAGAAAAAGTAAAGAAAGAAAAGAAACATAAAGAAAAAGAAGAAAACGTTGTAAAACTAACTAAAGAAGAAATAGACGCAATGAATATAAAGCTTAAAGATGCAGAAGATAAGGCTTTAAGAAGTCAAGCAGAATTAATAAATTATAGAAAAAGAAAAGATGAAGAAGTAACAAAAATGCTTAAATATGCAAATGAAGATTTAGTAAATGATATATTACCTATGCTTGATAATTTTGAAAGAGCTTTGAAGATGGATGCTTCAAGTGATGAAATATCTAAATTCTTAGATGGAATGAGGATGATTTATGAAGGACTTATATCTGCGTTAGAAAAGTATGATGTAAAAGAAATAGACGCAATTGATAAACCTTTTGATGAATCAATTCATCAAGCGGTTGTAAGTGAAGAAGTTCCGGGTACACCCGCTAATATGGTTATCGAAGTACTTCAAAAAGGATACATGCTTAAAGATAAAGTAATAAGACCAGCAATGGTAAAGGTCAGTAAATAAATGAAAGGGATGATTAATTATGGGAAAAACAATAGGAATTGACTTAGGTACCACAAATTCATGTGTTGCCGTTTATGAAGGTGGAGAAGCTAAAGTAATAGCAAATCCAGAAGGAGAAAGAACAACACCATCGGTTGTTGCATTCAAAAAAGGAGATATTATAGTAGGAGGAGCTGCTAAAAGACAAATGGTAGTTAATCCTGATACTATAAGATCTATTAAAAGATTAATGGGTACTTCTGATAAAGTACATGCTAATGGTAAAGATTACACACCAGAAGAAGTATCAGCAATGATTTTAGGAGATTTAAAGAAAACAGCTGAAGCTTATTTAGGAGAAATAGTAGATAAAGCAGTTATTACTGTTCCAGCATACTTTAATGATGCGCAAAGACAAGCTACTAAAAACGCAGGTAAGATTGCAGGATTAGAAGTAGAAAGAATTATAAACGAACCTACTGCTGCAGCACTTGCATATGGACTAGACAAACAAGAAAATACTCAAACAGTACTAGTATATGACTTAGGTGGAGGTACTTTTGACGTATCAATCTTAGAGTTAGGTGATGGGGTGTTTGAAGTTAAATCTACGTCTGGTAATAACCATTTAGGTGGAGACGATTATGATGAAAGAATCGTTAAATACTTAGTTGAAGAAATAGAAAAAGAACATGGTATTAACTTATCAGATGATAACATGGCAATGCAAAGATTACAAGACGCTGCTGAAAAGGCTAAGAAAGATTTATCTGGTATGACCACGACTCAAATATCACTTCCTTTCTTAGCACAAAGTGATTCTGGCGTAATTAACTTTGAAACAAATCTTACAAGAGCTAAATTTGAAGAATTAACTAATGATTTATCAGAATCAACTCTAGAACCAGTTAGAAAAGCACTTAAAGATGCTAAATTAAAAGCTAGTGATATTGATAAAGTATTATTAGTTGGTGGTTCAACTCGTATACCAAAAGTTCAAGAATTAATTAAAAATGAACTTGGTAAAGAACCATCTAAAGGAGTTAACCCTGATGAAGTTGTTGCAATGGGTGCTGCTATTCAAGGTGGAGTATTACAAGGTGAGGTTAATGATATAGTACTTTTAGATGTTACTCCTCTTTCACTAGGTATTGAAACTATGGGTAACGTTATGACGGTATTAATACCAAGAAATACAACAATACCTACATCTAAATCACAAGTATTTTCTACTGCTGCTGATAATCAACCAGCAGTTGATATACACGTACTTCAAGGTGAAAGACCAATGGCATCTGATAACAAGACGCTTGGTAATTTCCAATTAACCAACATACCACCAGCACCAAGAGGAGTACCTCAAATAGAAGTATCATTTGATATTGATGCTAATGGTATCGTAAACGTACGTGCTAAAGATTTAGGAACTGGTAAAGAACAAGCTATAACTATCACAGCATCAACTAATTTATCAGATGATGAAATAGATAAAATGATGAAAGAGGCTGAGGCTAATAAAGAAGCAGATGAAAAGAAAAAAGATTTAGCAGATGCAAAAAATGATGCTGAACAAATGATATTTGCAACAGAAAAAGCCATAAAAGATTTAGGTGATAAAGTAGATAAAAAAGATAAAGAAGAAGCGGAAAAATTAGTTAAGGAATTAAAAGATAAATTAGATTCTGAAAACGTAGATGATATAAAATCAACAACTGAAAAACTAAGTGAAAAAGCTATGGCATTAGGTGCTAAAGTATATGAAGAAGCTAACAAAGAATCACAAGCAAAAGCCGAAAAAGAAGCAAAAAAAGATGATGAAGATGAAGCCGTAGAAGCTGAGTTTGAAGAGAAAAAATAATAGTTAAAGTTCTAGCAAGGCTAGAACTTTTGCAAATAGAAAGGAAACTATATGCAAACATATAATAAAAGAGAAGATGTACCTACTAAATATAAATGGGATCTTTCCCCATTTTATAAAAATGCAAATGAATTTGAAAAAGAATACGAAGAAGCTAAAAAACTTAATAGTGAAATATCAAAATATAAGGGTACGTTAAAAGATTCAAATAAATTGTATAATTTTCTAAATGATAATTTAAAAATAGGAATAATGCTTGATAATTTATACGTATATTCCATATTAAAAGATGATGAAGTACTAGGTATTCCATCTTCAATTGAAAGAAAAGAAAAAGTATGGTCATTAATAGCTCAAAATTATATAAATACAAGTTTTTATGAGCCAGAGATATTATCATTTACCGAAAAAGAATATAGTAGTTTATTTAACAATGATAAGTTGTTAAGGTATAAAGTTCACTTAGATGAGATTTATAGATATAAAAAACACGTGTTAAGTGAAAAAGAGGAACAAATAATCGAAAGCTTATCAATGGCTTGTAATAAGTATGAAGATATGTCATCAGTGATGCTTAATTCATTAAATGATTATGGTAAAGTTAAAATAGATGGTAAAGATACTGTTATTACAACTACGAACTATCGTAAATTAACAAAAAATAAAGATAGAAAAAAAAGAAAAGAAATAAGAAATAAGTTTTCTAAAGTAATAAACCAATATAGTGCACTTTCTGCATTATACTTAGGATCTTACGTAAACTTAAATAAGGAAGAAAAAAGATTAAGAAATTACAAATCAGCATTTGATGCTAAATTATTTTCATTAAACATGCCAAAAGAGGCATATGATTCGCTTGTTAAAACCGTAGAAAAAAATGCTAAACTATATCAGAAATATTTAAAAATATTTAAAGATGTTCACGGCTTTAAAGAATTATATCCATATGATTTAAATTTAGAATTAACAAAAAATGATATTGAGTATAGTATTGAAGATGCAAAAAAATTATGTTTAAATGCAATAAAGCCACTTGGTAAAGATTATTATTTGAAGTTTAAAAAAATATTTGATAATAGGTATATTGATTTTATAGGTTACAAAGGAAAATGTTCAGGAGGGTATTCTGCCTCAACCGCTACAAATGATTCAAGAATACTTATGAGTTATAATTATGATTTAGATTCTGTATCAACCATAATACATGAAGGAGGACATAACGTTCACCATCAATACGTAATGGAAAATAATGATGTTATGTACCGTAGTGTTTCTACTTTGGTTTCGGAAGTTGCTTCATTAACTAATGAATGTCTTTTATCTAATTATTTAATGAAACACGGTAAAAATAAAGAGGAAAAACTATCTGGTATAGCAAACATTATAAACGTAATATCCTCAAACTTGTTTGGCGCAGTTAGAGAAGGTAAAATTGAACAAGACTTTTATGAATACGTTGAAAGTGGTAATACAATAACTGATGAATATTTAAATAAACTAACAATAGATTCATTAAAATTATATTATGGTAGTGAAGTGAAATTAGATGATTATTCGAAGCTAGGATGGATTAGAAGAAGCCATTATTACTCAAATTTTTATCTTTACTCATATGCTTTTTCAATATCAGTTGCAACTTATGTTGCATCAGAAATAATAGATGGTAATAATGATATGCTTGATAAATATTTAAAATTCTTAAAAACAGGAGCAGATAAATATCCATATGATGTATTTAAGATAATAGGTATTGATTTAACGGATGATAAAGTTTATAAAAAAGCACTAAATTACTATGATAACTTATTAAATGAATTTGAAAAAATAAGGAAGGAATGATAGCATGAACAAAAAAGATTATTATGAAGTCCTAGGTGTATCAAAAGATGCGAGTGATGCAGAAATAAAAAGTGCTTTTAGAAAACTAGCTAAAAAATATCACCCAGACGTATCAAAAGAAGAAAACGCTGCCGAAAAGTTTAAAGAGGCTCAAGAAGCATATGCGGTACTTTCTGATAAAGAAAAAAGAAGTAAATATGATCAATTTGGGCATGCTGCATTTGATGGAGCAAATGGCTTTAGTGGTTTTGACTTTAATGATATAGACATGTCTGATATACTGCATGATATATTTGGAGGAGGTTTTGGCTTTGGTTCGTCATTTTTTGGCGGTGGAAACGGAAGACAAACAAATAGAAAAACAAAAGGTCCAGATATTAGTGTAATATTTGATATGGACTTTAAAGAAGCAGCATTTGGTACCGAAACCACGGTGGAATTAAATATTAATGATAACTGCTCTGTATGTGGTGGAAAAGGTGGTACAGGTGCTAGAACATGTCCTACTTGCGGTGGACGCGGTGTCGTAACAAGAGAACAAAGAAGCCTATTTGGTACTTTTGCAACGCAAAGCACTTGTCCAGATTGTGGAGGAGATGGAGAAACATATTCTACAAAATGTTCACATTGTAAAGGTACTGGTAAAGAAAAAGTTAAGAAAAACATAAAAGTAAAAGTACCAGCAGGAGTAGATACTGGGGATCATTTAAGGGTAACTGGTAAGGGTCCAGCTGGAGAAAATGGTGGACCTAACGGAGATGTATATATAGAGTTAAGAGTAAAAGAACATCCATTATTTAAGAGAGATGGAATGGATATATACATGGATTTACCACTTACAATTACTGATGCTGCATTAGGATGTAAAAAAGAGATTCCAACCCTTGATGGTAACGTTATATTAAGTGTACCTGCAGGTTCTCAATCCGGAGAAAAACACAGAATAAAAGGTAAAGGTTTAAAGAGCCCTGCAAGGCGTGGTGTTGGAGATTTATATGTGGTATTAAAAGTTATTACGCCAACTAAGTTGGATAAAAAACAAAAGAAGATGTTGGAAGAATTAAGTAAAACAAACTTAAAAACAAGTGAGTTTACTAATTTTGAAAAATTTTTAAAGAAGATATAGTTTACTATATCTTTTTTCTTGATATTTTTTAAAAAATAAATATAATATTAGTGATTTGAGAGGAATATTATGAAAAACACCGTTGATGAAAAAAAGAATAATAATTCAAATGATTTAATTAGAAATATTAAATCATATAAAGATATGGATTTAAACGCAATGATTTTAAAATTTAATGAATTATTAAAAGTAGGTATGTTTAGAAATATTATAATTGATAAACAAACGTGTGAAATACTATTATATATGTTAAAGTATCCTAAAAAAACATATGCTGAAATAGCAAGAGATAATAACATTACCACAGAAAGATTGATTAAACTATTAAATGATGGATTAAGTTATTTAATAAAGGAATTATCTATTTTTGATACAAATATGTTTTTACACTATGGAGATGTAGCACTTGAACAAGCATTAAAAAGACTAAAAGACAAATAATTAATTTGTCTTTTTAATTTTTTATAATAAATTGTGTTATAATAATTAAAGATAGGAGTGATAGTATTGACGGGACTTACTAATGAAGATGTAAAACAAAGAATTGATGCTGGAAAAGTGAATTATGATACTACAACTCCAAGTAAAAGTATAAAGCAAATATTATTTGAAAACATATTTACGTTATTTAATTTTATAAACGTTGTTTTAGGCGTTGCAATCATACTTGTTGGTTCTTATAAGAATTTGTTATTTTTAGGAGTAGTTGTATGTAATACTTTAATTAGTAGTATTCAAGAAATACGTGCTAAAAAAATGGTTGATAAGCTATCGGTTATTTCATCTAGTAAAGCTAAGGTTATAAGAAATGGTAAAACAAAACAAATTCATATTAATGACATAGTATTAGATGATATTATTATTTATGAATTAGGTAATCAAGTAGTAACAGATTCAAAAATAATTAGTGGTGAGTGTGAAGTAGATGAATCATTTATAACTGGTGAATCTAAAACAATATTTAAGAAAAAAGGTGATATGCTTCTTTCAGGAAGCTTTATAATAAGTGGTAATGTAACTTGTAAGGTAATTCATGTTGGATTAGATAATTATACATCCATAATTTCTAAGGATGCTAAAAGGCTAAGAAAAGAAGTTTCTTCTGAAATAATGAGATCACTTAAAAAAATAGTAAAGTATGTATCAATTGCACTAATTCCTATAGGTATACTTTTATTGCTTAGACAATTTTCATTGGATGGTGTATCAACAAAAGATGCGGTAACCTCAGTTACGGCAGCATTAATAGCAATGATTCCAGAAGGACTTATTCTTTTAGTATCAACGGTACTTGCAATAAGTGTACTAAGACTATCAAAATATTATGTATTAGTTCAAGATTTATATTCAATAGAAACACTTGCAAGAGTAGACACTTTATGTCTTGATAAAACTGGTACCATTACGGAAGGAAAAATGGAAGTAGAAGATGTTATTCCAGTAAATAAACACAATATTAATGATATTGATGATGCACTTGAAATAATATCTACTAACCTAGATGATAATAATCCGACTTTTAAAGCAATTAATGAAAAATATGGTAATGATAGTAAAGTAAAAGCTAAAAAGAATATACCATTTTCATCAGAAAGAAAATACTCTGGTGTAATACTAGATAATGAAGTATATATTATGGGAGCCCCGGAATTTGTTTTAAACGACATATCAAAATATAAAAAACAAGTAGAAGAATTATCTAAAAAAGCAAGGGTATTAGTACTAATTAAAGCACGTTCATATGATAATAAAATGCCTAAAGGTATTGATGTTATGGCATTTATTATAATAAATGATAAACTAAGATTATCAGCCAAAGATACCTTAGAATATTTTAGAAAAAATGATGTTAATATAAAAATAATATCTGGTGACAGTAAAAACACGGTTACTAACTTAGCACAAAAGGTTGGTGTAAAAGTAATTGGTGCAGTTGATGCAACCACGATTGATAAAGATACAAACCTTAATGAGTTAGTAGAAGAAAATAACGTGTTTGGGCGTGTTAAACCTGAACAAAAAAAATTATTAATAAGAGCACTAAAAAATAATGGACACATAGTTGCTATGACAGGTGATGGTGTAAATGATGTTTTAGCATTAAAAGAAGCTGATTGTAGTCTTTGTATGGCAGAGGGCTCTGATGCTGCTCGTAATATATCTCATATAGTATTATTAAATTCTGATTTTGATTCTATTCCTAAAATAGTAAAAGAAGGTAGAAGAACAATTAATAACGTTGAAAGATCTGCAACATTATTCTTATCAAAAACAATATATGCTAGTATGCTTGCAATATTATTCTTATTTATTAAGTATGCATATCCTTTTATACCAATTCAAATGACACTTATAAATGCTCTTACAATTGGTATACCAGCATTTATACTTGCACTTGAACCAAATCATAATAGGGTAGAAAAAAACTTTTTAATAAGGGTAGTATCTAAAGCTATTCCAAGTGGGTTTACAACTGTATTTAATATCGTACTTTTGGTGTTCTTGGCAAGTTTACTTAAAATTGATACCGCTCAAACATCTACGATAGCAGTAATAATTACTACGTATACTGCAATATTATTAATATATAGAATAAGTAAACCACTTAACTTGCTTAGAAAAATGCTAATAATTGTCTTAACCACAGTATTTTTAATTGCGTTATTCTTAGGTGCAAGCAGAAAACTATTTAGCTTAGAATTACTAGATTTAGTATCAGTTGCGATTCTTTTACCGCTTATGTATTTATCAACAAGAATTTTTAGTATGTTAAGTGACATAACTTATGAATTAATAAAGAAAAAACCAAGGTGGTTTAAATAATAATTGCACGTTTTTTAATAATGTGTTATAATTGAGCTTGTTAAAGGCGATGAACTTTGAAAGTATAATGAAAATATCATTAAAAGAGAGTATGAAAAGGTGAAAGCATACATGATTAAGTAATTATATAAATGGCTAAGTGAGCTTTTTAATCCAATAGGTTAAAACGGGTAATTACGTTATAAATATAAGTGCATACTTTGTATGAATTAAGGTGGTACCGTGGACTAAAGTTCATCCTTTTTGGATGAGCTTTTTTTAATACATAAGGAGTGATATAATGAATTTTTGGGAAAGATTAACCTATAAAGAAGAAGTTGATAATTCAAATGAAATAAGACTTCCAAATGGTATTGTATATTCAGAAAAACCAAGTTTATTTGGAAAAAAGCCTAAGGGAATTGTTATTGTTTTTAAGGATGAAAAAGGAAAGGGTGATAAAAATGGAAAATAAAAAGTATTATATTTCAACCGCAATTGCATATACATCTGGTAAACCACATATTGGTAATACATATGAAATTATTTTAGCAGATGCAATTGCTCGTTATAAAAGATTAAAAGGGTATGATGTATATTTTCAAACTGGTACTGATGAACATGGTGAGAAAATTGAATTGAAGGCAAAAGCTAAAGGTGTAAGTCCAAAAGAATATGTTGATGAAGTGGCAGCAGAAATAAAACGTATATGGGATACAATGAATACATCATATGATAGATTTGTTAGAACAACTGATCCACATCACGAAGAAATTGTACAAAAAATATTTAATAAAATGTATGAAAAAGGTGATATTTATAAAGGTGAATACAAAGGATTATATTGTACACCTTGTGAATCTTTTTGGACTGAATCACAGTTGGTAGATGGTAAATGTCCAGATTGTGGCCGTGAGGTAGAAGAAAAAAGTGAAGAAGCATATTTCTTTAAATTATCAAATTATCAAGATAAATTAGTAGATTATATTGAAAAGCATCCAGAATTTATCTGGCCCGAATCAAGAAAAAATGAAATGCTTAATAACTTTATTAAACCAGGTCTTCAAGATTTATGTGTATCAAGAACATCATTTGATTGGGGAATTCCTGTTACTATAGATCCTAAGCATGTTGTATATGTTTGGTTGGATGCACTAACTAACTATATTACTAATATTGGATATGATCCTGATGGATCTAGTGAAGAGTTTAATAAATGGTGGCCAGCTGACTTACACTTAATTGGTAAAGATATTATAAGGTTTCATACTATTTATTGGCCATGCTTTTTATGGAGTTTAGACGTAGAATTACCTAAACAAGTATTTGGTCATCCATGGCTTTTAACAAACAATGATAAAATTGGAAAGTCAAGAGGAAATGCAATATACGCAGATGATTTAGCAAAATTATTTGGTGTTGATGCAGTAAGATACTACGTTCTTCATGAAATTCCATTTGCAAATGATGGTAACTTAACTTATGAGTTATTAATAGAAAGAACAAATACAGATCTTGCAAATACTTTAGGTAATTTAGTAAATAGAACAATATCAATGGCTAATAAATATTTTGATGGAGTAGTTAAAAATACTAAAGTAAGTGAAGATGTGGATTTAAGTTTAATTAAAATGATTAATGAATTGGATAGTAAAGTTGAAAATAAAATGGATAAATTAGAAATAGGCTTTGCATTAGATGAAATATTTGATTTACTAAGAAGATCTAATAAATATATTGATGAAACATGTCCTTGGCAACTTGCTAAAGAAGAGGATAAAAAAGATAGGTTACAAACCGTACTTTATAATTTATTAGAATCAATTAGAGTATGTGCTAAATTACTATATCCATTTTTACCAGAAACATCTGATAAAATATTTAAACAAATAAATATTAGTGATCAATCACTTGCATTTAATGATAATAATGAATATAAAGATATGGTTCCTGAAGTATTATTTGCAAGAATTGATAAAGATAAAAAACTAAAGGAAATTGAAGAAAATAGCTAAGCTATTTTCTTTCTTTTTTAAAATCTCAACCGCACCACTTTAACTATAATCTGATTCTACCTCATAAGCACATTTAAAGTCAAATATTTTCCTTGG
>CADBMO010000040.1 GCA_902795755.1 uncultured Erysipelotrichaceae bacterium
AGATGATAAAATGTGGACAGTAGAAGCTTTTAAAGAGTTGTATGAAGAAAAGAAAAAAGAAAATGATAGTATGAACAAAGATTATGATAGGATTTTAGAATTAGAAAATAATGAGCTAGTAAAAGAGTATATGAAGTTAAGAAAACTAAATGGAATAGAAAATGAAAGTTATAGTCTTTATAAAAAATCTAGGTTAACTGATAAACAAACCGTTTTTTCTTGCTTGCCAGAACGGTTTGACTTTGGATCTAATATATATTTATTCCTTGGTTATACCAATCAAAGATTTTGTGATGGAACATTTTGTGTATATCGTAGTATTGCTAAAAGATATGTTGATGATAATAATATAAAAATTTTAGAAAATGATTCAAATGGATACGAAGAAAGTAAAACCATTATAAGATTTGTTAATAACAAGTACGTTGATTATGATAAACATATAGATTATGGCGATGAATTAACATATGCGTATTTAAGAGAAATACTTGATGGTGGTAACGATAATACGTTTATTAAAAAACTAAAAATGAATAAAGATAAATATATGGTTGCTAGTATAAAGGAGGCAAGATGATATATCTAGTAAGACATGGGCTTGATGATGAAGAAAGGATAGGTGGTTATAGTAACGTAGGTTTAATTAAAGAAGGAATAGAAGGGGTAAAAAAAGCAAGAAGCTTCATTGAAACACTTTCATTTAAAGAAATAATTTCAAGTGATGTAAAAAGAGCACGTGATACAGCATTAATAATTAATAAAAATTTAAATAAGAAAATAATTTATACTGATGAACTCAGAGAACAAAATAAAGGTGATTATAATGGAGTTTTAAAAAGTTCCTTAAGCAAGGATGATTACTTCTTAGGAAAAACAAAAGTATATGATACTTATCCAAATGGTGAATCACTTTTAGATATGTATTTTAGGGTAGAAAAACTACTTTTAACAATTGATAAATGGGATAATGATTTATTAGTAACTCATCGTGGTGTAATTAATATGATTTATTATTTATTAAATAACCAAAAACCAGATATGAAAAAAGACACTTTTAGCGTTACTCATGCATCAGTACATAAGTTAGATCTTAAAAGTAAGAAAATAGAAAGGATATATTAATATGTTTAGAGGGTATGAAATTTTAAATGATGATGAATATCAAAAACTACAAAATACTTATCAGAGTATTTTAATTAAAAAGGAAGAAAATAATTCTATAATTGAAGAATTAAAAAAAGATAATAAGGTAAAAAAATACATTGATGCTTGTGAACGTAATAATGCATTAAAAATAGAAAATGAATCAATAAAAAAAGATTTATTAACACAAAAGATACTTCATTGTAATCACTTCTATGTTTTAAATGAAATAGATTCATCATTTGATGGACATAGAACTGATAAAGAATATATATACACATGTATTCACTGTGGATTAACTAATAAATACTATAATAATGATTATGGTCATGATGTATATCCTTATAGCATATATAATGGTGTTATAAGAAACCATAATATGTGGGCATTTGGAATAGAACATGGAAAGTATGATTATAAAGACTTAGATGTTTTAGAAGAAATATATCAAAAATATAAAGGTGAATATCCAGAAGCAAGCGATGAAGATTGTGAAAGGCATATTAAAATGGTTATGAAAATGAGAAAAAAGAAAGGAAATAAAAAAGATGATTAAAGGTAATTATACAGTATTAGAAAATGAAAAACTAAATATTTATGAAATAGAGGTAGAAAGTAAACTTATAAAAAAAGTAATAAAAGAAATAGAAAGTGATAAACAAAACGTATTGGAACACTTTGATAATTTTTACGAATATGATTATAAAAGAGCTTTTAAATCTTACCCAGAAGGGAAGATAATAAATACAACAACGTATAAACAATACGAATCCTATACTTATTCTGAAACTGATGGTTCAGGTTGTGAATCTGAAGAGAAAGAAGGTTCTCATTTAGTAGTACGTTATTCATTTGATATTATAGAAGATGAAGTAGCAGAACTATATGCACTTTTAAATCACTTACTAAATAATGATTATAAAGCAGTATATGAAATAGTAAAAAAAGCTAAAGCATACAAAGAAGATTTAAAGTTAGAAAAAGAAAAAACTAATAATTTAATAAAAGAGGTTAATAAAAGTCTTAACGAAGAAAAGATAGATAAACTAACTAAACAATTGGAAGTTTTAAAGAAAAAGAAAAATGGTTTAATTGGTGGATATTATGATGAACTATTAAATGGTATTAAAGTAATATTTATTAAAGAAGCAAACATTAATGATTTAGAAGAAGAAAATGAACGAATGAGGCAAATAATTAAATATAACGATTCTTTAATAAATAGTTGTGTTAATCGTTATAATGACGGTGATTTACAAAAAGTAAATAATAAGAAAATGAAAAAACAATAATTATTTTGAAAGGGTGTAAATTATGTTAGTAGCAAAAATATGTTTAACGGGTGGACCTTGTGGTGGTAAATCAACAGCACTTTCTAAAATAGAGCAGACACTTACTGATAATGGCTATAAGGTATTTGTAATAGAGGAAACAGCAACTAGATATATAAATGCAGGTATTAAACCCTTTGGGGAAGATAGCATTAGTATGTTTGATTTTGAAGGAGAGATATTAAAAGAACAATTAATAGAAGAACAGGCGTTTACAAAAACAGCAAATCTTCTTGATAAAAAGTGCATTATTTTATGTGACAGAGGAATATTTGATATTAAATCATTTATAACAAATGAAGAATTTGATTATTTGTTAAATAAACATAATTTATCAAAAATAAAACTAATGGATAGTTATAACATGGTAATAAATTTAAATACTGTTGCAAAAGGAAAACCAGAATTATACACACTTGATAATAATACCGCTAGAAGTGAAGGAATTAAAGAAGCAATTATAAGAGATGATAAATGTGAAGATGCTTGGAGTTTTCATCAAAATCTTAAAATAATAGATAACTCTACAAACTTTGAAGAAAAAATAAATAGGGTAATTAATGAGATAACTAATTACTTAGGAATAGAAAAAAGGCATGATAAAAAATACTTAGTAGAGTTAAATGATGATTTTGATAATTTTATAAAAGAAAAAGAATTAGTAAAAACAAAAATAAAACAAACATATTTATATACGGATAAAGGCTGTGAAATAAGACTAAGAAAAAGAACTGTTGATAATAATAGTACGTATTATATAACAGTAAAGAAAAACAATTATAATGAGCAAAAAATTGTAACTGAAGAGTTAATAAGTAAAGATGAATATGAAAGAATACTAGAGTCAAGACAAATAATAAACGAGGTAGAAAAACAAAGAATAAGTTTTGTTCATGATGATAAGTTTTATAAACTTGATTTATTTAAAGATGGTTTATGCATCTTAGAAACAGATGTTATAAAAAATGTTCCAACGTGTATAAAGATTATTGAAGATGTAACTAACATAGATGATTATTACAATGTTAATATAAAAAGCAATAAAAAAGGTAAGGTATTAAAATGATATATGTAAAAGAAGATAATAAGATAAAAAAATATGAAGTTGAAATAGATAAAGACAAATTAAAGCAAGCAAGAATTAAAATTATTATTAATTGTAGTTATTTAACTCATGTTGAAAGAAAAGTAAGAGAAGAAGACTTGCCAAATGAGTTTGATTATTTGACATATAGAAATTTTAATAAAGAGCATTTGGGTATACAAGATACAAATGATTTTTTCTCTTCGGGATGGACCAATGTTTACAGAGTAACTTATGATAAAGCAGAATTTCCAGAAATTATTAAATTAATAGATAGAGTACTAGATGGTAATTATGATGATGTTATTAGTTTGTTAAATTATAAAGAAAAGAAAAAAGAAAAAGAAAAAAACAAAGTAGATATTAGCATATCAAGTATTGAAGAAGCTAAAAAAGCTAAAGAAAAAGCAGATGAAATAATTAAAAAGTTATACGATGAAAAACTTAATGAAAAAAGACTTTCGGTAGATGAATTTATGGATAAAGTTAAAGACAGTATAAAATTAATACTAGTTGACGAAATCGAATTAGATGATTTTAATAAAATATATAATTTTGTAGACGATACGATAAAAGGAAAAATAGATAAAAAATTGTTAAGAAAGTAGGGGCAAAATGATTTATATAAAAGAAGATGAAAAGGTAAAATTGTATGATATAACAATTAATAAAAATAAGTTAAAAAAAATAAAAAAGGATATAATTAATAATTGCAGTACTATTGAACATAAAAAAGAAGAAGCTAGTTGTTATGCTGCACTTGGGTGGGAACCAAGTATAAACTATGAAAAAGGTAGACAAGAGGTAAGAAATTTAAAGAAGAAACTATTAAGAATTGAAGAAAATAAAAATTATAGGTATACCTATGAAGCAAAAGAAAATATTTATGAATTAGAATATGACTTATATACCTATCCTGATACTGATTTATTACTTTTAATTAATAATGCTATACAAGGGTTTGAAAATGATGCATGTAATTTGCTAATGATTGCAAGTAAAGTAAAGCCTAAAAAAAACATAGATTTAAATATTAGTGTAAAAACAACAAAGGATGCACAAAAGGCAAAAGAAAAATTAGATAATATATTAAATGCTAAAAAGAGGATTGATGATTATATGTCAGCGATAAAAAACTGTATTAGTCTAGTATTTGTTAGTGAAATAGAGTATAATACTTATAGAGAGTTTTATAATTTTGTTGATAAAAGTTTAAAAGAAAAAATAGATAAAAAAATACGTATAAAGATGTAAATTATTTTAAAAATGGATGTTATTAAACATCTTTTTTTGATAATAT
>CADBMO010000041.1 GCA_902795755.1 uncultured Erysipelotrichaceae bacterium
CGAAAACACACTAATATAAAAAGAGTAAATAACGATGATTATTACCTAAGTTATATTACTAACTCAGTAATTAGTAAAGCTAATACACTAAATAAAAATGATAAAAAAAGATATATTAAAATGATTAAAGAAGAACACGTTATAGATGGTGTGCTTGTGAATACGTTTTCTAGAAAAATAAAAAAACTATTGATGAAAATAAATTTAGGATTGTATTTAAAATATATGAAATGAAGGTGATAGAATGAAAAAGAAAGTAAATACTATTTTTATTATTATACTTATTCTTTTTATTCTGCCATTTTATGTATTTTTTATAACCAGTCAAAATGATTCATCCATATTGGAAAACAGAACATTAGTTAAGCATGAAATGTTTAATCTAGGCAAGTTTTGGAACTCTGAATATCAAAGCAATTTAGAATCAGCTTTAGGTGATCAGATGTTACTTCAAGAACCAATTAAAAAGAGACTATTGATTACTCGTCAGAAAATGGTTGCTTTCTTAAATAAAATAATATTTAGTTTTTCAAATAATAGTAAAAAATACTATGTTGCAATAGGCAATGATATGTACGTATTAAATGAAGATGACTACATAATAAGTAAACCAAAGTTTTCAAATATTAATAAAAAATCTTTTGCTTTTTTTAATAATATTAACTTAGAGGATAAATACTTGTATTATATTGAATCAGATAGTTCTGTAAATTTTGTATTAAATAATAGTGGGAAGTATTATAACTATATAAGCAGTAATTTGAATGTAAAAGCATCTGATAAACTTTCCGTACCAAATTATAATACATATAAAAATTATTATTATAAAACAGATCACCATTGGAACAGAAATGCTCATTACAAAGCATATTTAAGTATCGCAAAACTATTAAAATATCAACCAATAATTAAAGATATTGGAGATAAGGAATATAATGTTTTTTTCAATGGTTCTAAGGCTAGAAGTTCAGCAAGATTTGATATAAATGAAAAGTTTAAAGTAAATGTTTATAATGATTATAAGAAGGGAACTATCTATATTAATGGAGAAGAAGGTAGTTATGGGGATAAGAAAAAATATGATTTAGGTAAATATGAAAATGAATATTTAACAAATCATTATGGATTATATTACGGTGGAGATTATCCTGAAATAGTTTTTGATTTAAAAGATGATTCCAAAGAGAATCTATTAATTATTTCAAATTCGTATTCAAATCCTATAAATGAACTTATTGCAAGTAGCTTTAATAAAACTTTTATATTAGACTTAAGATCGTATGATAGTATAGATTTAAATAAGTATATTGAAGATAACAAAATAAATAAAGTGTTGATATTAGGTGACATACGTTTATTTGGAGATTCTTACTTTTCAAGAATAAAATTAAAATAATGATAGGAGGAATAGTATGGTATTTAGTAGTTTTAGTTTCATTTTCTTTTTTCTACCTATAACATTATTCTTATATTTTATTTCAAAAGATAAGTATAAAAATATAATTTTATGTATTGCATCATTAATTTTTTACGCGTGGGGTGAGCCCAAGTATATTTTTCTTATGCTTTTTTCAATAGTTATCAATTACTTAATTGTTAGATTAATGGGAAATAAAAAAGGAAAGAATAGAAAAAGAACTATTTTTTTAATACTTGGTATTATTTTTAATATATTAATATTAACGTTTTTTAAATATGGGAATTTTATTATAAGTAATATTAATAACGTATTAGGTATAAATATTGGTTTACTTGATGTGAAATTACCAATAGGTATTAGTTTTTATACATTCCAAATATTGTCATACGTAATTGACGTATATAATGGTTCATCAAAGGTTCAAAAAAATATTATAAAACTATGTACATACATTTCGTTATTCCCTCAGTTAATTGCAGGGCCAATTGTAAGATATGAAGATATCGAAAAACAATTGGATAAAAGGACGATTAGTAAAGAAAAAATTGTACAAGGTTTATCAAGATTTATTATTGGATTAAGTAAAAAAGTTCTAATTGCTAATAATGTTGCGCTGATTGCAAACTATATATATAGTGTGAATCCAAATAATAGTACCATTTTATTATGGCTAGCAGCATTGGCATATACACTTCAAATATATTTTGATTTTTCAGGATACAGTGATATGGCAATAGGGCTAGGAAAAGTTTTGGGATTTAACTTTTTAGAAAACTTTAACTATCCATATATTGCTACTTCTATTACTGATTTTTGGCGTAGATGGCACATATCTTTATCAACTTGGTTTAAGGATTATGTTTATATTCCATTAGGTGGTAACAGAGTTAGCTTAATTAAGCATATAAGAAATATACTTGTTGTTTGGTTATTGACAGGAATATGGCATGGAGCAAGTTGGAATTTTATTCTATGGGGATTATATTATGGCTTTATTTTACTTATAGAAAAGTTCTTAATAGGAAAATTTATAAAAAAATTACCTAATGTAATAAGACATATATATTCATTATTTATCATCATAATTGGGTGGGTTATTTTTAGAATTGAAAGCCTACATGAATTATTACCAATATTAAAAAATATGTTTATTTATAAACCATTTGATTATGTTGGTTACGTTTTAGAATCCTTTGATATAAAAATTGGATTGTTATTTATTCCTATTGGAATTATTTTTAGTACTCCAATAAAGAATAAGTTTAATAAAAACAATAATATTTTATATGTTTTTGAAAAAGTAATGGTTTTATTATTGTTTGTAGCTTGTGTGTTTCAGTTGTTGATACAGAGTTATAATCCATTTATTTATTTTAATTTTTGATAAATTTGATAATCTTATATTCTTTTAAAAAAAACTTATGTATGTTATAATTGATTTATAAAAATTAAGAGGTGTGAAAAAATGAGTAAAGCTAAAAATATATTATTTAATTTTAAACGTTATTGGTTTTTAATGACCCAATTAATTTCTAGGGACTTTAAAGTTAAGTATAAAAGAAGCGTACTTGGAGTTTTATGGAGTCTTTTAAATCCGATATTAATGATGGCTGTAATGGCCGTTGTTTTTTCGCAAATGTTTAAATTTAAAGTTGAGGGAATAAACTATTTAGTATATTTAATGACTGGTTTAATAATGTGGAATTATTTTGCACAGGCATCTAATATGGCAATGTCATCTGTTGTTGAAAATTTTACATTGATAAATAAAGTATATATTCCAAAATATATATTTCCTATTGCGAAGTGTTTATTCATAGGAATTGATTTTTGTTTAACTTTAATTCCTTGGCTAGGAATAATAGCCTTATCATACGTTGGATTAGGTGAATATACATGTCATTTTAATATTAATTATATAGTTTTACCATATATATTTATATGTATGTTCTTATTTACGTGTGGTATTGGACTATTAATATCATGCTTATCTGTTTTTTTAAGAGATGTATTTCATATATATGGTATAGCACTTACATTATGGAATTACTTAACCCCAATTTTTTATAGTATTGAAATATTACCAAAAAAATTACAATTTTTAATGCAATTTAATCCTATGTATCAGTTTATTGATTCAGCAAGGTTAATAGTTTTATATAACAAAATGCCTTCGTTAGCAACATTAGGAATAATAGGCGCTATCGCTGTAGTTACATTGTTAATAGGATCATTTGTATTTAAAAAGAAACAAGATATGTTCATTTATTATGTTTAGGAGTGATATATATGATAATACGAATAAAAGATGTATCAATGAAGTTTAACTTAGGTATAGAAAAAGATTTTTCAATTAAACAGGCTTTTATTAATCTGTTTTCAAGAAAGAAAAAAGATAAACATAAAGATGATTTCTGGGCACTAAAAGATGTTAACTTCGAAGTTAAAAGAGGAGAAGTAATCGGTTTAATTGGAAGTAATGGTGCTGGTAAATCAACTTTATTAAAAGTTGTTAGTGGAGTGATGAAACCAACGACTGGAAAAGTAGAAGTAAATGGTGTTATTTCGCCTATGATAGAACTAGGTGCTGGATTTGATGGTAATTTAACAGCAAAAGAAAATATATATTTGAACGGTTCTATACTTGGTTATTCAAAAAAATTCTTAGATGAAAAGTTTAATGAAATTGTTGATTTTTCTGAACTTAGAGATTTTTTAGACGTACCAGTTAAAAACTTTTCTTCTGGTATGACCGCAAAACTAGCATTTTCAATTGCTACCATAGTAAATCCAGAAATATTAATAGTTGATGAAATATTATCTGTTGGAGATTTAAAATTTCAAGAAAAAAGTAAAAGAAAAATGATGGAAATGATAAAGGGTGGTACTACTGTATTATACGTTTCTCATTCTATGCAATCCATAGAGGATTTATGTACTAAAGTAATATGGTTAGAGCATGGTAAAGTTATAAAAATGGGAGACACTAAGAAAATATGCAAAGAATACTACGATAGTCAGATGGGAAAATAAAATGAAAAGAATAATTAACGTTATTAATAACAACAAATATTTTATAATAAATAGTATCATTCCGTTTATTGTTTTTTTGATAATATTTTTATTATATTATCCTGGAATAGTATCATATGACGGAGCTAATCAGTGGCAACAAGTTCAAACTGGAATTATCAGTGATTCTCATCCGTTTTTCAGTACTTTTTTTATGTATATACTATCAAAAATCCATAATTCAATAGGAATAGTATTGTTATTTCAGATGTGTGTATTTTCCTTATTTTGGGGATATTTTTGTAGTTTAATTAAAACAAATACTAAAATGGAAATAGTAAAAATTGTTTTCACTTTTTTAATCAGTTTATTACCAATAATAAGTTTATATAGTATTACCTTATGGAAAGACATACTATATACATACTATTTGTTTATGTTAGGTGTAATGCTATTTAAAGGAATAAAAATTGATTTTAATTATAAAATATACGATTACATAATATTTGGAATATTATTATTTTTAATTAATAGCTATCGCCATAATGCAATAGTAGTAGTTGCTTTATTTTCACTTTTAATATTTATTATGTTAATAAAAAGTAAAAGAATTAAAGACATTAAATATATGAAGAATGTATTTTTAGGTGTTGCTACGTTTATAATACTAACTATTATTATTTCAATACCAAAGTCTTATTATTTATCTAAATCAACAAAGATTAATAATAGTAAGCAAACAAAAGAAGAATTAGAAAGTAAGGTTCCATTAAAGACAAACTATGTTTTATGGATGCTTGCAGCACATATAAAAGATGGTAATATAACCGATAAGAAAGACGTTAAGATATTAAGAAATGTGCTAGATTTTAAAACTTGGAAAGAAATATATAATCCATACTTAATAAATACAATTACTGCATCAGATAAGATAAATGGTAAATATGTAAATAATAACTCTGATAAAATTTTTAATATTTTTATTAAAAATACTATAAGACATCCAGGTACAATTATCATTCACTATTTAAAAAGTGATGCTTTATTAATAAATCCTGTTTCGCAAAAATATGGTTATATATATATTTATAATTTTTCTGAATATGATCCTTACGGATTTGATGCAATAACAAGTAGCAAAAATCGTTATTTGCAAAAGAAGTATGACGTTTTGATAAATTATAGTATGAGGTCTCCATTTAAATATCTTTACCAGCCAGCATTTATGCTTTATTTAAGTATAATACTGCTAATAATACTATCTAAGAAAGTATATAATAAAAAAATTTATTTATTTGCAGTTCCAATGATTTTTAATACTGCCTCATTATTACCTATAAATCTAGCGCAAGATTTAAGATATGTTTATATTAACTTTATTACTTTCTTTGCAATATTATTATTATTTGTAATAAATTATAAAAAGATTTTTGTTAAGAAGAAGAAAAAAATGAAATAGCTAGCTTTATTGAATTGCTAGCTATTTTATTGTATAATTATTTTAGGAGGTTCTTATGAAAAAAGCCAAAATATTATTAATAATTCCTGCGTATAACGAAGAAGAAAATATATTAAGAACTTATGGTAAAATTATTGATTATAACAAAAAAAATAAAACCAATTATGACGTAATAGTTATAAATGATGGCTCTACTGATAATACAAAACAATTGTTAGAAAATAATAATATTCCTCACATAAGTCTAATAGAAAACTTAGGAATTGGTGGTGCTGTTCAAACTGGGTATAAATATGCTAAAAAATATGGATACGATATTGCCGTTCAATTTGACGGTGATGGGCAGCATGATATAAATTATGTAAAAAGTATAATTAAACCAATAGTTGATAATAAAGCTAATATGGTTATTGGATCAAGGTATATAGATAAGAATACAAGTGAATTTAAATCTACATTTTCAAGACGAATAGGCATTAAGTTAATATCATTTTTTATTAAATTATTTACGGGTAAAAAGATATATGATACTACCTCTGGATTTAGGGCCTGTGATAACAATTTGATTGATTATTATTCAAATGAATATCCACTAGAGTACCCTGAACCAATTACAACAACAAGGGTGATAAAAAAAGGATTTAAAGTTTCGGAAGTTGGCGTAAGTATGAATGAAAGAACTGCTGGCAAATCATCAATTGGTTCTTGGAAAAATGCCTATTATATGTTTAATGTTATCTTATCAATTATAACCACTGGAGGTAAAAATGAATAGTATATTAAGAATAATTTTATTATGTTTTTGTTTAATATGGATTATAGTTTTGTTTAGATTAATTAGAAAGAACAAACTACCAGTTAAATATTCAATTATTTGGTTTATACCATTAATAATCATATTACTTCTAGTATTATTTCCTTCGCTAATAACATTTATGACTAAATCACTTGGAATGGTGTCAAGTGCTAATATGATAATAGGTATTATTTTAACACTTTTAATGATTATAACATTGTGTTTAACGTTAATAATTGCTAATTTAAAAAGGCGAATCACCATATTAGTACAGGAAGTTTCTATGTTGAAGGAGAAAAAATGAAAACAATTGCAATATTTTGTGGATATGCGTTACCACATTTAGGTGGTATTGAAAGATATGTTGCTAATTTATCAAAGCAATTAGTAAAAAGAAAATATAAAGTAATAATTATAAGCTCTAACTATGATAATTTTAAAACAATAGAAAATAATAATGGAATAATAAATTTAAGGGTACCAAGTCATAAAATATTTCAAAAAAGATACCCTATTATTAAACATCATAATAAAGAGTATAAAAGAGTTATTGAAGAATTAGATAAATATAAAATTGATAGAATCATTGTTAACACAAGATTTCATCTAACAAGCTTAATGGGTGCAAGATATGGAAAGAAACATAATATACCAGTTTATTTGATAGAACATGGATCTAATCATATGAGTATTAGTAATAGATTATTAGACTATTTGGGAGCACATTATGAACATGCTTTGACAAATATTTTAAATAAATATGTTGATTATTATTATGGTGTCTCTAAAGATGCATGTAATTGGCAAAAACATTTTAAAATAAAATCAAATGGTATTTGGTATAATTCTATAAATAGATTTGATGAAGGAATAAACATCAGAAAATCAAATAAAAAAACGACTATATTATATGCTGGAAGAATATTAAAAGAAAAAGGGATTGAGGATTTAGTTAAAGCATATAAAAAAGTTAATAAAAAAGAGTATAATTCAGAATTGTTGATAGCAGGAGATGGGAACTTTTTAGAGTATCTAAAGCAAAACTATGAATGTGATAACATTAAGTTTTTAGGGAGAACAAAATTTGATGAACTAAAAAGTATTTATGCTAAAGCTAATATATTTGTTCACCCATCTCATTATCCAGAAGGACTTCCAACGTGCATCTTGGAGGCAGGGCTTATGAAATGTGCTGTTATTACAACACCAAATGGAGGGACAAAACATTTTATTAATGGTAAAAACGGTATAGTAGTTGAGACACAAAAACAATTAGAAATGTCTTTAAAAAAATTACTTAATAATAAAGAATTAACAAAAAAGATGGGGAATCAATTGCATAATACAGTTATTAATAACTTCACATGGGAAGTTACGACTGATAAAATAATTAAAGATATGAATATATAAGGTGATGTTATGAGAGTAAAAAAATCGTTTTTAAACGCTTTTTCAAATTCATTAATACTAATAATAAGAGCAGTATTATTATTTGTCGTTAGAATCGTATTTGTTAAAACACTTGGTAAAATATATCTAGGAGTAGATAGTCTTTTTACAAATATATTATTAGTTTTATCAATCGCTGATTCTGGAATATCAACGGCAATTAATTTTAGCTTATATAAACCTTTATCTGATAAAGATTATACTAAGGTTAGTGTGTTAATGACCTTTTATAAAAAAGTATATAAAATTCTAGGATTAATAGTTATATTAATTGGTTTGTCAATGTTACCATTTTTAAACATAATAGTAAAAGAAAATGTTTCAAATATTCATTTTATTTTCATATTATATTTATCAACAACCGCAATGACTTACTTTATATCATATAAAGACGCATTATTAAACGCAGATCAAAATAACTACAAAGTATCATTTATTACTGGTGGTACATATATAGTTATGTATTTGTTGAGGATTTTATTTTTATTAATATTACCAAATTTCATAGTTTTTGTATTAATTCAACTTATTATGTTATTAATACAAAGAGTCATGATAAATCGTTATATTACAAAGTCATATAAAAACGTTGATTTTAATATTGATAAAAAACTATCAAAAAAGGAGCAAAAAAAGATATATAAAAGCGTTGGGTCTATGTTCTTAAACAAGATTGGAAATTATTTGGTTACTGGAACTGATAACATAATTATATCTGCTTTTCCAAATTTAGGGATTGCATTAGTTGGTATATATGCAAACTATTATTCAATAACTAATATGACTGACAATATAATTAATAGAGGCCTAAGTGGTATTACCGCAAGTTTTGGCGATTTAGCTGTAAATGAGAGTAAAGAAGTTCAAGAAAATGTTTTTAATATAATTAGCTTTATATCATTTTTTATCTATGGTTTAATCACTATTGGTTTTTGGTTTTTATTAACCCCATTAATAAAGATATGTTTTGGTAATTCGTTTGGGCTAGAAGGACTTACGTTGTTAGTTATATGCTTAAATTTCTATATGATTGGTAATGTTAAATCACTTGATGTCATAAAAGAAGCTACCGGTAATTACGTGCAAGACAGATATGCTAATATTATTCAAGCTATAATTAATATTATTCTATCTATAATATTAGGAAAAATTCTTGGATTACTGGGGGTAATACTTGCAACCTTGATTAGTTGTATACTTGTCCCTTTATGGAATAAACCCTATATTGCATATAAATATATTTTTAATAAAAAGCCATTTAATTATTATTTAAAACAATTAATGTATCTAATAGTTTTATCAATCATTGCATTTATTTGTTATGTAATAATTAATAGTATTGCAATAAATAATGCATTATTATCCTTTGCCGTAACAGGTATAATAATCGTGGTAATATATGTTTTAATAATAAGTTTATTATTCTTTAAAACTAATGAGTATAAGTATCTATTTGGTATATTTAAAAATATGGTAAATAAAGTAATAAAAAAGAAAGCTAATGTTTAGTTTTAGCTTTCTTTTTATTTGTGTTAAAATCAATTTTTATTACGCCATGTCCTATCTCTCGTTTTTCTTTAGGTGGCGGGGTCATATAATCTCCATATAACGTAGTTAAATATTTATCATAATTTTTAAAAATA
>CADBMO010000042.1 GCA_902795755.1 uncultured Erysipelotrichaceae bacterium
AAACACCTCATTGTTTTTAACTCTTGCATAACAGTCTTTTAAATTCGCACTACCTTTTCTAATTGATTTAATCTCAGTACCAGTAAGCACTATACCAGCTTCATATTTATTCTCTATAAAATAATCAAAAAACGCTTTTTTGTTTTTAATTTCTATCAATTTAAACTCACCACCTCAACTGTTTGTTCTTCTGATGTAAGTATGGTTTTATACTTGTCATAGTATCTATTATAATCTACAAGTATTGACGAATCAAGCATTTGATATGGGTATAATTTAAAATTATATGGTGGTGTTCTTCTAAATGAAGTATAAATAAGGTTTACTTTAATATCATCAAACACTATTTTATTATCCTTCTTTTTTATCTTTAAGCTTGCAAGTGCACCAGTTAATTTATCTGATGAATCTTGTGACGATACAAAATTACCAAGCGAATAAAATACTAATGTATCATTTACATACGTAATAGGTTCTATTACGTGTGGATGTGCACCAATTATTAGGTTTACTCCAAGACTAGACAAATATTCTGCTATCTTCTTTTGTTCAGGCACTTCTTGATTAGTATATTCAACACCCCAATGCATTGCAACTATTATTAGATCAACTTTATCTTTTATTAATTCAATATCGTTTTTTGCCTTTTCATCAGAATATACGTTAGACATATATTCCTTTCCTGCTGGTGGTAATAGCCCATTAGTAACTGTCGTATAAGATAAGAAAGCATATTTTATACCATTTTTTTCTTCAACCCTTATATTATTGATTCTTTCTTCTTCAGAAAGCGCTTGTCCAGTCCAATAAACGCCCGACTTAGTTCTCCAGTATTCTACTGAGTTAGTAACGCCAGTAACACCTTTATCCATAGTATGGTTATTTGCAAGAGATACTAAATTAAATCCCATATCAACCATATCATCACCAATTTCTTCAGGTGAATTAAACGTTGGATATGATGATAAACCTATTTTTTTGCCACCTATTATACTTTCTTGATTGTAATATGCTAAATCATGTCCTTTTATAAGAGGTTCAATGTTAGAAAACATATCTTTAAAAGAATAGGTTCCATCACCTTGATCTGCTGCTTTATAAACTATTGTATGCAAAAGGCAATCACCAACCATTACGAGTGACAACTCTTCACTTTCTTTTTTCTTAGTAGTAGTTACTTTTTTAGATACGTTTTTTGAAACTTGCTTTGTATCTTTAATAAGCACATTTTTACCAATTAATACTAATACAAATATTGCTATTAGGAATAAAGTTATTTTAACCCAGTTTTTTAGTTTCCTCTTCCTTTTTCTCATTGGATTCTCCTTCTTTTAAGTCAAAATCTATAATGTTCTCTTCTTTCGAAGCATTTTTAACAATAACTGTTACTTCATCCCCTATTTTATACATTTTTTTAGTTTTTTGACCAGTTAAACACATTAACTTTTCATTATAGTTATAATAATCTCCAGGAATTTCACTTATATGAACTAGACCTTCTATCATATTAGGTAACTGTACAAACATACCAAATGATGTTATTCCAGATATCATACCCTTATATTCCTCTCCAATATGATCCATCATATATTCTGCCATCTTCATAGACTCTACTTCTCTTTCACATTCAACAGCATCTCTTTCTTTTTGAGATGCATGTTCTGTTAAAAGCGGTAGATATTCTTTAAAATAATCAATTGTTTCTTTAGATTGATCCTTATTATGAATATAAGTTCTTAAAAGTCTATGAACAGTTGTATCAGGAAATCTTCTTATTGGTGATGTAAAATGGGTATATATTTTACTAGCAAGTCCAAAGTGTCCTATGTTTTCAGGTTGATATACCGCTTTTTGCATTGAACGTAATAAAAGCGTAGATAATATTTTATACTCTTTTTTATCTCTTAATTGATCTAATATATTTTCTATTGATGACGGTTTATTTATATCTACCTTACCAGTTATTTTATAACTAAGCATGCTTACAAAGTCTAAAAACTCATTAATTTTTTCTTCGTTTGGAGTACCATGTACACGATATACAAATGGTAATTCCATCCAGTATATATGCGATGCAACTGTTTCGTTTGCAATTATCATAAAGTCTTCTATAAGCTTTTCACCAGCTCCACGTTCTCTAAGTACTACATCAATAGGCTTACCATTCTCATCAGCAAGTATCTTAGCTTCATCAGTATCAAAATCTATTGCACCTCTACGCGTTCTAGCATTTCTAAGTATATCTGCTAGTTCTTTCATTAAAGTTAAATCTTCAGTAAATGGTTCATATCCATCTTCAACAATGCCTTCCTCTAACCACTTATTAACTTTCTTATAAGTCATTTGGATTCTTGATTTAATATATCCTTCATATATATCATGAGAAACCACTTTACCTTTTTTATCAATTTCCATTACGCAGCTTTGAGTAAGTCTAATTACATTTGGATTTAACGAGCATATACCATTAGATAATTTATGTGGTAACATTGGAATAACCCTATCAACTAAATATACGCTTGTACCTCTGTCGTAAGCATCTTCATATAGTTTTGTATCCGGTTTAACATAATATGATACGTCAGCGATATGTACCCCTAATTCATAATTTCCATTACTTAGCTTTTTAATATGAATAGCATCGTCAATATCTTTTGTATCATCCCCATCTATGGTAAATATATTTAAATCAGTAAAATCTTTTCTGCCTTTTAGGTCTTCTTCTGATACCTCATCAGGGAGAGCATTTGCTTCTTCTATTACTTCATCTAAAAACTTAGGTGCAAACCCATGTTTATAAATAATTGCTTCTACATCTACACCGACATCATTTTTATGACCAATTATTGTTGTTATTTCACCAAGTATAGTATTATTGTCTAATTCCTTAATAAAGTTTACTACAACAATATGCCCATCGACGGCATTTTTTGTGCTTTCTTCAGTAACAACAATTTTCTTTTTAAATTTTTTATCATTAGATATTACGGTTGGTACTTTATCAAATTTATATTCACCAACAATGGTACCGTAATCCCTTTTGGCAATTCTAAGGATTCTACCTTCCTTTTTCTTACCACTATTCTTATCTATTATTTCAGCGATAACCATATCACCATCAGTTGCTCCATTAAGAGATTTACTATCAATAAAAATGTCTGGTTCCCCTTCCATAAGAATAAAACCATATCCTTTTTCAGTTAAAGATAGTTTACCTCTTTTTAAATGGCTATATTCAAATGCCATATATTTATCTTTGTTTGTATGATATATTAATAATTCTCCTTCTAATTCACTAAGTATCCCAACTAATTCTTTTAGTTCTTCAGTAGTTAATAAACCTAAAATATCTTTTAAATCATATATTGTATACGCTTTATCATTTTCTCTAAGTATACTTAATACTTTATCTTTCATAACAACCCTACTTTCTATATATATTATAAAACAAAAAAAGGCTGTTAACCAGCCTTTTTTTATTACATGTTAATAATTATACATAAAACAAAGAATATTATACCTAAAACATAAGTTAAACGAGTTATGAATAGCTCTCCACCACGTTCCTTACGATTTACAAATAAATCAGAGTTTCCACCTTGTATAATTGAAGCACCTTCTGCTTTTTCACTTTGTAATAATACTAAAACTATAAGTAAAATAGATACAATCATTAATACTGTAAGCATATTAATCCTCCTCGACTAAGTATTATTCTATCATATTATATTAAAAAAAACAATAAAAAAGAAACTCTATGGTTTCTTTTTAGATATCTAAATTTACATAGTAGTTTGAGGTGTTTGGATTCCAGAATCTGTAAAGCCTGGTGTTTGTGTAATTTCAGGCACTACTGGTGGAACTGGAGCTTGATTGAATTGTACATCATTTTGTGCAACAGGTGTAACTGGTTGAGGTGCTACTGGAGCTTCTTGAACTGGAGCAGCGTTAGGATTAACTATATCAATTTCTATATTATTTAGAGGTTGAAACTCTGGTGTTTTGAATATAGTTTTCTTTGGTTTTTCCTCTACTGTTACTTGAGCAGGATTTACAATGTCTATTTCAGCTGGATAATCATTTAAAGCAGCCTTGAAGTTTGTTAACCCAGATGGTTTTTCTTCAACTGGTTGTACTGGAGCTGGTTGTTCAACAACAGGAGTTTCTGGAACTTCTGGAGTATCTTGAACCTCAGGAGCTACTGGTGCAGGTTCTGCAACTGGTGTAACCTCATCTTCCATAACCAAATTTTCATCCTCATCTTTTATAGGATTACGTTCAACTTCTATCTCTTCATCCTTTTTTGGAGCTAATGTGTTTTCAATGCCATTACGCATTTCAACAAGCGTAGCTTTTAGTTCGTCTGCCTTTTCAATTATATCATTTAATTTTTCCATAGATTTTTCCAATTGTTCTTTATATTGATCAAATACAAATTTATCTCCCATAATATCCTCCTACTATAATACTATTTAATTTTATCATACTTTTTTACCAATGTAAAGCTTATATTTATTAAAAAAGAAGCTATTTAGCTTCTATTTACTTAGTTCTTCTTCAATACGAATTAATTCATTATATTTGCATATTCTATCTGTTCTTGATAATGAACCTGTTTTTATTTGACCCAAGTTTAAACCAACCGCTAAGTGTGCTATGGTTGTATCTTCAGTTTCTCCGCTTCTATGTGAAATAATGGTTTTATATCCGTTTTTTCTTGCCAAATCAATTGTTTCAAGAGTTTCTGTTATTGTTCCAATTTGATTTACTTTTAAAAGAATAGCGTTACCTGCGTTCATATCTATACCTTTTTGCAAACATTCTTTGTTAGTAACAAATAAATCGTCACCTACTAATTGCACTTTATCACCTAATTCTTTAGTGATTTTAGCAAATCCTTCCCAATCATTTTCATCAACAGGATCTTCAATAGATATGATTGGGTACTTGTTAACTAATTCTTTATAAAAATCTATTAATTCATCAGTTGTAAGACTTCTTCCTTCACCTACCAAATTATATTTACCATTTTCATAAAACTCAGATGCTGCAACATCTATACCAAGTTTAACGTCTACACCTGGTTTATATCCAGCTTTCTCTATTGCCTCCATAATTAATTCAAAGCCTTCAGTATTAGACTCTAAATCTGGTGCAAAACCACCTTCGTCACCAACTCCAGTTGAAAGTCCTCTTTCATTTAACACTTTCTTTAAAGAATGAAATACTTCTGCACCTACTCTTACACGTTCTTTTATACTTTCTCTTTGAGGAATAATCATAAATTCTTGAAAATCAAGCTTATTATCTGCATGAGCTCCACCATTAATTATATTCATCATTGGAACTGGTAGTATATCTCCGTTACCAACGTATCTATATAGTGGCACCTTCTTCTCTAATGCTGCCGCTTTTAATGCAGCCATAGAAACCCCTAGTATCGCATTAGCACCCAAGTTGCTTTTTGTCTTAGTACCATCTAAATTTAACATTGCTTCATCTATTGCATATTGATCAAAAACATCCATACCAACAACAATTGGTTTTATTCTTTCATTTACGTTTTTAACGGCGTTTAAAACACCTTTACCATTGTATCTACTATTATCCCCGTCACGCATTTCAAGAGCTTCTCTTTCGCCTGTAGATGCTCCAGATGGAACTGCAGCACGACCTACAACACCACTTTCTAGAATTACATCAACTTCAACAGTTGGATTACCTCTTGAATCTAGTATTTCTCTTCCTATTACATCTTTTATGTTCATATTAACCTCCTATATTTTTTCTATTTTCATAAAATTTGTTGGACAATTTTTAGGCATTGCACCTGTTATAATTACATAATCTTCTTTTTTTAATTTAACAAATTTCTTTGCACTTCTAATAGCATCATCTACTATTTCATCAGTAGTATTATATAACTTTGTGATTTTAGGATATACTCCAAAGTATAACGATAAACTTCTTGCTACCTTTTCATCTGTACAAGTTGCAAGAATAGGACATTTACTTCTTAAGTTACTTATTACCCTTGCTGTTTTACCGGTTATGGTAGCACTTACTATTACTTTTGCATCAATTATATTTGCAGTTTCAACTGCACTAGATGCAATTGCATTTTTTATATTTTTAACTATCTTTTTAAAATCAACAACATAGTTTAAATGTTCTTCTGCAGATTCACATATTTCTGCCATTATTTTAACAGTTTCAACAGGATGTTTACCAACTGCGGTTTCGCCACTTAACATTACAGCATCGGTGTTATTTAACACAGAATTTGCAACATCTGATATTTCTGCTCTTGTAGGTCTAATGTTATTAGTCATAGACTCAAGCATTTCTGTTGCAACAATCACAACCTTACCTCTTTTACGACATTCATTAATAATATCTTTTTGTATAAACGGAACTTTAGCCATTGAAACCTCAACACCTAAATCTCCTCTTGCAACCATAACGCCATCTGATACCGAAACTATTTCTTTTAAATTTTTAGCTCCCATTTGGCTTTCTATTTTTGAAATAATAAGTGTATTGCTACCATTCTCTTTTAGTATTTTTCTTACTCTTAATACATCGTTTCTATTATTAACAAAAGAAAGAGCAATATAATCTGCATCGTTATTTATTGCAAATAATATGTCTTCATAATCATCCTTACTAATAAAAGGTAGCTTTAAATCTCTACCTGGAACAGAAACACTTTTTTTGCTACTTAGTATTCCTCCTACTATTATTTTACATAATAAAAAGTCTTTTTCTTTTTTTACAACTTCTAGTTTAATTAAACCATCATCAAGTAATACTATGTCTTTAACCCTTATATAACTTAAAGATTTTGGATGATTAACACTTATTTTCTTATCATCGCCTAAAACTGAATCTTTAACTATTTTAATTGTTTTACCTTCTATTAATTTGACTTTATTATCTTTTATTTCTCCACACCTAAATTCTGGCCCCTTAGTATCATATAAAACACCGATATTTTTACCGGTTTTTTTTCTTACGTTATCCAAAATTATGTTTAATCGTTTTAAATCTTCTTTTTTAGCATGTGAAAAGTTATAACGCACGGTATTCATACCTGCTTCTACCATTTTTAATATAGTATTCTCATCATATGAACTAGGTCCTAATGAACAAATAATCTTTGTCTTTTTCATACTACCCCTCCGATTTATTATATTCTTTTCTATAATATAATTATATAATTAAATCTTAAAAAAATAAATACAAAATATAATAATCTGTAAATTGACTTTATATACTCTTTTAAGGTATAATTAAGTATAGAATAAAATGGGAGGGATGTTTATGCAAATAATACTACTTGATGAAACTAGATTTGATGAATTTGCTTTTAATCATCCTAACCACAGCTATTTCCAAACAAGTAATTATGGTAAGTTTATGAGTAAGCAGGGGTATAATGCTTACTATTTTGGTATGGTAGATGATACAAACCAAATAAAAGCAGCAACACTAGTACTTGTAAAAAATGATAAAGAAAATAACAAAAGGAAAATGGGATATGCTCCTAGGGGCTTTTTAATTGACTGGAACGATGATAATTTGGTTTCTGAATTTACTAAGTTATTAAAAGAATTTCTAGCTAATAGAAGCTTTACTTTCTTAAAGGTGGATCCCGCAATTATATATAAAGAACATAACTTAGATGGCAGTGAAAAAACATCCGAGTTAACGCATGATGGATTCGTTGGGAAAATGCAAGGAATGGAATATATTCACCTAGGATATAACAATGGCACCGAGGCTAGTAAGTTAAGATGGAATGCATATACCACATTAAATCCAAACCTTGTAACACTTTATAACACTATTTCAAAAGACGCACGCGATAAAATAAAAGAAGCAAGTGCATTAGGTGGCCGCGTTTATAAAGGTTCTAATGATGATATTAACATGTTATATGATTTAATAAGCAAACCTAAACCTAGTTTAGAATACTTTTTAGATTATTACCACTTTTTTAATGCTAATGCTACGTTAGAAATATATTTTACTAAATTAGAACCTGCAACATATGTTAACTCAAGTAGAAATATTTATGAAAAAGAACAAATAAAAAACAATGAATTAAACGCAAAGATGCAAGATTTAAGTATTGCCAATAGAGATTTACTAATAAACGAAAAAATGAAATCAGATGAACTACTTGCAGACTATAAAAATAAAATGGTTGATGCCATTAATATGTTCCAATCATATCCTAACGGAATTGTAGTTGCGGGTACTGCGTTAATAAAATGTGGCAAAAAAGTATACATTGTTGCAAACGGAATAAAAGAAGAATTCAAGAAAAATTATCCTGATTATTTATTATATTGGCACTTATTTCAAGAACTTTCAAAACAAGGATATGAAGTGGTAGATTTTAATGGATTAACTGGTAATTATCTTAATGACGAAAGAACCAAGTATAAGGTAGAATTATCTAATCATATAGTTGAATATGTAGGAGAATTTGACTTAGTAATTAATAAGAAAGGTTATTACACAGGAAGCAAACTTAATCCTATAATATCATGGCTTAATAAGCCAATATAAAAAGACATTCAATGAATGTCTTTTTATATTGAAAGTTTTCTTATTATTTGATTAATTAAATGATCTATATTATAATCCATTTCTTGTCCATATAATTTACATTCTTGTAATTTTCTACCATTTAAATATTCATCTTTTATTATGCTTAATATTTCATCATATGACATACCTTTTTCTAATAATCTTATAAATTTATCATTATACTTTAAGTATATAGCCTTTGCATAGTTTTCCTCTAGGCCTTGTAAAATGCTATTAATTTCTTTCCCATTCTTTCTATAATCATAAATTTCATCCTTATTTTGAAGATTATCATATGAATTAATGGTACTTCTAATATAGAAATATAATGTTGCAATTTGTTCAAGTGGCATATATTGTGTTGCAAAAGAAATTGATTCTTCAACACGATAATTATAATCTACTTTATCATATTCAACTTGATTGTTGTTCTCTAACATTAATTCTATTATTTTAGCATTTATTTTTGCTTTAAGCATATTTGGAGTTGGTATAATCATATCCATTTGTAATAAGTCAGGATGCAAAGTGGTTTTAACATTATCAACAAAAGACTTCTTTTCATCTGTTGATAAGCTGTCATAGTATAATATAACACGTTCATATAAAACATCATAAATACTTAATAGTTTAATATAACTACTATCTCTTTTTGTGCTATATAAATCATTAGGAGCGTTTAAATATATACGATTTATTATGTTTAAAACATGTGTAATATCAATTTTATCCCCAACAATAATATCAGCAATTTTTGCATCTTCTTCAATTTTTGGTTCATCTTTTTCTAATTCTATTAATAAGGCTTTAGTTTCTTCTTCTCCAACGCAATTTTTAAACTCTTGATAAAAAGCATAGTTACCTTCATACATTCTTAGTGCGGTTTTAGGTAACATATGTGTGTGCTCTTCATTTCCGACTTTTATAGCAAGCGTCTCTTCACTATCCCATGTGACATCAATAGGCTTACTACTATCAATCATACGCAACATTTTAGTTTGAATTTGCTCTATTGGTAAATCTTGATTCTTTATAGCAGGCTGTAATACTTTTGTTTCAGAATCAAGGCCATATAAATCAGTAGATTTATAAGTTGGGGGTTTTTCAATTCCTTTTGTTTCAACTTGTTGTTTTGATGGCACATTTAAATCACCTAAAGCAGAATTAATTGCGCTTATAACAGGTTCTTCATAACCATCTTCTAACCATGATTCATCAAAATCTTCTTGACCCCTAGTTTGAGCATCTAATTCATCATAAATTTTATTATTTTCAACAACCATTTCTCCACGTACTTTTTTAATAAAGTAGTCCAATAATATTTTAAGTAGCCTATCATCAGAGTGATTTTGGCGCTTTTCAATTAAATAACTACTTAACATATATTCATCAATAACGTGAATATCGCTACCCAAACTATTTATTTCCTTGATTAATTTTCCTGTATAATGATCTCTTAGTAACTTAACGTTAGCATTTCTTATTTTTCTAGCCAAATTAATAATAGTTTTTCTATTGCTTAGGTCTATATCTAAGGATTTAATAAAATCTGTAAAATCAGATAGTTTAAAACTATAATCATCATCATAATCAGTATTATAATATGTATGATTAGCATTTACTGGGCTATGATTTGTGGTATCATAACTTTCACCTCTACTAAGTGGTAAATTTTTATTAGACTTTGCATAAGACTTTTTATTTCTTTTTCTCATAGATGTTTGCTTCTCTTTTTCCGCATCTTTTACATCTGTAGTTAATCTATAAATTTTTATAAATTTTTCAATATAACTAATTGGATTTTTTTCGAATTTTTCACATAGATCAATGTTACTAATATTAGTTCTATCAAACACTTCGTAAAAAGCACTGTGCGAGAATTTCATCTTTGATTTTGATAATACATCTAGTATTTCTCTAACCTTTACATTTCTACTAGTCTCTGAATGATTTGAAAGAAACTCTTTAATTAATGAGTTAAGTTTTATTTTACTAGCAAAATCAACATTTAAAATAACAGGTATACTTTCGATAAAAAGTTTTTGTTTATTATAATCTAATAATTCAAAAGCATCATCGAAATTGTTATTATAATCGTTATTCATAGCCATAGCCTCCATAACTATTATATCATTTATATATGATTATTAATCTTTTTTTGTTTTAAAGTGTAAAGTAAAAAGACATTCAATTGAATGTCTTTTATATAACTAATTAAGCATCAATTTTAGTAACTGTACCAGCACCAACAGTACGTCCACCTTCACGGATAGAGAATTTAGTACCATTTTCAAGTGCGATTGGTGCGATTAACTCAACTGACATACTTACGTTATCACCAGGCATAACCATTTCAGTTCCTTCTGGTAATGTAACAACACCTGTTACGTCAGTAGTTCTGAAATAGAATTGTGGTCTGTAGTTTGAGAAGAATGGAGTGTGTCTTCCACCTTCTTCTTTACTTAATACATAAACTTGAGCTTCAAATTTAGTATGTGGA
>CADBMO010000043.1 GCA_902795755.1 uncultured Erysipelotrichaceae bacterium
TGGTGTTGGTGTACCACCACTTACTTGTGGAGTTGATGATGAACTAGTAAGTTTTATAATAATAAATACAATTAAACCTACAATAATTAAAGATAAAACTACAACACCAACTATAAATAATGCTTTATTACCAGATTTTGTATTAGCTGGTGCAACTGATTGTGCTGGTGCTGGTTCCACTGGTGCAGTTTGATTTGCTGCAACTTGTTCTACTGCTGGGGCAGGTTCTGCTGCAGGTGCTATAGGTTCCGTAACTACTGGAGTTTCTACTACTGGAGTAGCTGGCGCAGGCTCTATAGCTGGTTCTACTGCTGGGGCAGATTCTGCTGCAGGTGCAATAGGTTCCGTAACTACTGGAGTTTCTACTACTGGAGTAGCTGGCACAGGCTCTATAGCTGGTTCTACTGCTGGGGCAGGTTCTGCTGCCGGTGCAATAGGTTCCGTAACTACTGGAGTTTCTACTACTGGAGTAACTGGCGTAGGTTCTACTATTGGAGCAGGCTCTACAACAGGTTCTACTGATGTAGGAGCTACTGGTTCTGTAACTGGTGTAACGGTTTCAGCAACTTCTACCGCTCCCATTACTTGCCCACATACTGGACATTCTGTAACACCTTCTGGGATTTCATTTCCACATTTTGTACAAACATTCATTCTTTTCATCCTCTTTTCTTTAATTTATTTTTTCTAAATTAGAATAATATACATTACCCTTAACATCATATATTTGGAATATACAATAGTAATCACCTTTATCTAAAGATGATAATTCTAATTTGTATCCATCTTTAATTGGAAATTCATATACATATAAACTATCAGTTTTTTGTGGTCCAATATAATTTCCATTATTATCTAACAAATTCCATCTTGTATGTTCAAAAGTTAACGTGTCGTATTTTTTTGGATCAAGAATTATTCCACCTTCTTTTCCCTTATCAGATTTAATAATTTCTGATTCATATACTTTGTCATTGCTTATCTTTAAATGCATATTTCCATTATCAGATTTATAGTTTCCATCATCACGTTTACTTAATACAATATATGTCAAATACTCTTTATAATTTCCAACTGGTTCTATTTCAGAAACTGGTATAAAAGTACTAGTTTTATCATTACTGATTTTTATAATGTTATTATATAATTTAGCACTTAAAGTATTTTTATTTAGTTTTGCATCTGATCTAACCACTAACCCATAAGTTCCATCTGGATTCTTTTCATATATTATGTATCTACCCCTTGCGAATTCTTTCACCTGTTCATCGCTTAAAGTAATTGAAAATTCTTTATTTTGCATTTCGGTATTATTACCTATTAGATTTGTTGTCATATTTGAAGTACCATTTTTTATTCCAGCAAATTTTTTAATAAATGCAAAATAATTTTTACTAAAATCAATTCTATCATATACACCAAAATGAGCGGCTACATAATCCATACTTCCATTATATGGAAAATATATAGATAATCCATGTGAATGGTCATTAATTGACCAGTTTTCTTTTACCATACTCGTTATAATACTTAATACTTTATCAGCTTTTTTAGGAGATAAATCTCTTAAGCTATACATTAGTTCATATAAATCAACTGTATCATACACTTCAACATTAGCTGCATCAACAGCATATTGATGCATATTAGCTCTTATCTTAGATAAAATATTATAGTTTTTACTTACATCCACATCTTTAAAGAAACTGTCTAACGCATTTTCTAATTCTTTTTGTTTAGATAAATCAATTATCGAATATGTTGAATCTAGTTGTCCTACTAGTTGAATGCTTTCCATATAGTTTTTATATCCTGCTATAAATTTTGTTCCAAAACTCTGTCCATTATCTGATAACTGAATACTATTAATAAATGCAAATACATCACTATAAGCATTACCCCTTGTAATTTCTTCTGATGCAACCATATAATTAGCATATGGTGCAAATACACTTGCAATTTCAGAAGTACCATTTAAACACGTTCTAAATAAAACGGTTTCCATTTTGTTATTTTCGTTAAAATAACTTTTTTCAAGTGCTTCTTTCATTTCAAAAGCTGTTAAAAAGTCATTTGAAAAATCATCACTTATACTTCCTAATGCACCCATTCCATGATCATATATAATTAAATCATACTTATCAGCTTTATAGTTTTCGTATACATAATTTATAAAACTTGAAAACGTTTCGCTATCTCCTAAGTTTTTCTTTTCTTCTTCTTTTACTACTACATAACCATCTTCTGTTAATTCTATAATATTATTAGAATTTGATGAAGCATAATTATTATGCCATGTAGTGGTTCCACCAGTATAAACTAATATATTGGTAGTATCAAAATCAACCATGGTTGGATCAATTGATTCTAAATCCGCAGTAGCAATACCTGCATCAGTCTCTAAATTAGAACCACACATATAAATCATTATAGTTCTTTTATTAACCTGCTCATTTTTTTTATCTTTAAAAACTAGTATTATTGATGCTGCGGTTAATAACAAGACTACCACGAATAACAATAATAAAATAATCATTCTATGGTTATTTGAACTCTTTTTAGAATTACTAGTATTCATAGTTTCTAAATTGGATTGCAATACTTGTTCACCACAATTAGGACACACAAAAGTATTGCTATCTATCATAGTCCCACATTTTTTACATATCATAGTGATATACCTCTCTTATTATACTCTAATAATATAATACCATTTTGCCCCTTGTAAAGTCAACAACTAGCAATGTCATTGTAAAAGAAAAAGAAAACCATGAAAGGTTTTCTTACTTACCATATTTAGGAAGCTCTTCTCTTAAAATTTCCATTGTTTTAGCAGGATTAGCTTTACCACGTGTTTTTTTCATAACTTGTCCAACAAAGAAATCAATCATTCTTGTTTTTTCTGGATTATAATCACGTGCTTGCTCGTCATTTTCTTTTAACACTTCCATTACTACATCATGGATAGCTGAATCATCAGTAATTTGCATCATTCTTTTTTCTTCAACTATTTTTTTTGGATTATTACCGGATTCTATCATATCTTCAAATACTTCTTTAGCTTGTTTTGAAGATATTGTTTTTTTATCTACTAAATCAACTAATTCTTTTATCATTTCTGGGGTTATAGGTACATCTTTAATAGATATATCTGTTTCATTTAAATATCCCATAAGCATTCCGGTAATCCAATTACATGCTTTTTTAGGATCAGTTCCTAATTTTACGCAGTCATTAAAGAAATCTGATATTTCCTTTGTTTTAACTAACACTTCAGCATCATATGCAGACAAATCATAATCAGAAATATATTTTTGTTTTCTTTCTAATTGAAGCATTGGTATTGTTTTTCTAATTTCGTTTAACCATTGTTCTGTTACTGGATATGGTGGAATATTTGGTTCAGGGAAGTATTTATAATCTACTGCATCAGCTTTATCACGCATTTTATAAGTGATTCCTGTTTCATCATCAAATCTTCTTGTTTCTTGTTCTACTACTCCACCACTTTCAAGTACTTCAGTTTGTCTTTTTATTTCATAATCTATTGCACGTCCAACATTATAAAACGAGTTAATGTTTTTCATTTCTACTTTACATCCAAGTTCATCAGTATTTGAAACAGATACGTTAACGTCACATCTCATTTGTCCTCTATCACTTCTAGCTTGTGAAACACCGCAATAAAGTATTATTGAACGATATGTTTCAAGAAGTTTTAACGCTTCTTCTTTTGAATGAATACATGGGTCCGTAACCATTTCAACAAGCGTTCTTCCAGCACGATTATAATCAATTAGTGAATAAGTATCATAATGATCTAATGATGCTGAATCCTCTTCTAAGTGTATGTCTTGAATAGTTATTCTTTTTATTCCATCTTCCATTTCTATATCAATATATCCATTAACACCAACTGGCTTATTAAACTGCGTAATTTGATAACCCTTTGGTAAATCTGGATAATAATAGTTTTTTCTATCAAATACTATTTCATCCGGTGTTTTACAATTTAATGCCATCGACATTTTTAATGCTTGTTCTATTGACTTTTTATTTAGTACAGGAAGTATTCCAGGAAATCCTAAATCTTGAGGTGCAACATGTATATTTGGAGCATCAGTATAACTATTATCAGATGGAGAAAAAACTTTTGATATTGATTCAAATTCACAGTGTATTTCAAGTCCTATAGTTGCTTTATACATATTATTTCTCCTTCCTTAAACTAAGAGGCGTAAAACCTATTTTTTCTTCTAGTTTTTTAGCAATATTAAATATTTTAGCATCTTCCATAATAGGTCCTGTTATATTAATTGCTATTGGCATATTATCTATCTCCCCAGAAGGAATAGTTATTGATGGAAAACCGCCAAAGTCACCAATTACTAAATGGTTTTCTAAAAGTAAATATTTTTCTGACAATCTATCGATTTCTTCGTTAAAATGTGGTGCAATATCGCCAGAAGCTGGAACAATATATCCATCATATTTTTTAAATAATTCAGTCACTCTTTCAACAATTAGTCTTCTTAATCTTTGCGCGTTTTTAAATAGTTTTTCTTGATTTTCCTTTTGTAAAATAAATGATCCTATAACAAATCTTCTTCTAATTAATTCAGAAAATCCCTCGGTTCTAGTATTAATCATTACTTCATATGGATTATCACCATCTTTTTTATTACCAAATGGAATTCCGGTAAGATTAGAATTATTACTAGTTGCCTCTGCACAACTAATTGCCATATAAGTTGGATATGCTCCTTTAAGAAGTTTAATATCTATGCTTTCTTCTTTTACCTCAATACCAAGTTCTTTACAATAGTTTAATATATTTATAAAATTATAATAGTATTTTTGATTACTATTTTTTAGTTCATCAACTATTTCTTTTATATAAAATAGCTTTTTACCACTTACATCTTTGTCTATGTCTTTTACTAAATCTATGTTACTTGAATCCCAAGAAGTCATATCATTATCATCAATGCCCTTCATATTATTAATTACATAAGCAGCATCTTTAACGCTTTTTGCAAAGCAGCCTAAGTGATCTAAACTTGATGCAAACGCAAACAATCCCCAACGAGATATAAGTCCATAAGTTGGCTTAACCCCTACAATGCCACCATAACAAGCTGGTTTACGAATAGAATCACCAGTATCTGAACCAAGTGCATATGGAACAATACCTTTTGCTACTGCTGCTGCTGATCCACCAGACGATCCACCAATTAATCTTGATGTATCCCATGGATTTTTAACTGGTCCAGTATGACCAGTAGTACTTGTTCCACCCATTGCAAGTTCATCTAATACTGTTTTACCAATTAAACATGCATTAGCTTCTTTTAATTTAGTAATAGCAGTTGCATCAAACACAGGTACATAATTTGAAAGTATGTTTGATGATGCGGTTGTAAGAATTCCTTTAGTTGAATAATTATCTTTAGCAGCATAAGGTATTCCAGATAAAACATTGTCAGTTATATCTTTCTCCTTAGCGTCATCTAAAATTGTTACAAAACTATTTAATTCATCTTGATAATCATGTGCTCTTTTTAGTGACTCTTCCACTAATTCTTTACTAGTTACTTTACCATCTTTTAAAGCAGCATGTATTTCTTCTAAACTTTTATCTAAATAACTCATACTACTCTTCACCCCCAACTACTCTTGGTACCTTTACTTCATCATATATAACATCTTTAGCATTTTTTATTGCGTCTTCAGTAGTTAAAGTACTAGTTACAACATCTTCTCTTAATATAACATCTTTTTTAAACGGAAAAGTCATTGGTTCAACGTTTTCTATTCCATCTATTTGTCCTATTAAATCCATATGTTTTAATATTGTTTCAAACTCTTTTTCAAAAGTATCATACTCATCTTCTTTCATTTTAAACATAAGTTTAAGAGCATAATCTTGTATGTTTTCTTTAGTTATTTTTTTCATATTAAACCTCCTTTTATTTTTTTAATTTTTTATACATATATTCAGGTAATGATTCATTAAGTCTTTCTTCTACGTCTAAGTCAGAAAATACTTTTTCTATTAACTCTTCATCTTCAGAGCCTATTTCTACTGATAAACCAAGATTTTCAACATTTTCCTTCCATAAATCTACTTTTTCGTTACCATATTGAATACCAGTTTTTTGTAATTTAAAACCATAATCATAATCATTTAATAAATAATTATCAACATAAGATATTGCTTCTTCTACGGTATCAAATTCTTCTTTTAATAATACTTTATCTTCCTTCGTACCATTTACTAACGGGGCTATTTTTCTTATTACTAAAACATCTTTACTTTTCCAATGATTTGATTGATATACTCTAATTTTTAACATATCGTCTGTTATTAGTGTACCATTTTTATTAATATAAACTAAATCATAAAATGAAAAATCTGTTTTAAACTTCATGTCATATTTATTTATAACCTCATCTACATTATCAGTTTTTAAATTACATCTTACGTATTTCATATTATTTATTGCCTTCTTCTATTTTTATTAAATCCTTAGATAGAGATATCGTATTATCTGATATATTTACTAAATCACCATTGTTAGCAACATAGTTTATGATTTCAATGTTTTTTAAATCCATCATTTTCTTTAGCTCATTACCAATGTAATGCAATTGGACACAATGTGGTGATTTATTTACTGACGCAAAAATAATTCTTTTAATTTTACCAGTTCTAAGCATTCCACCTATTTTTGTTATTGCCATATTTAAATGAGTTTGTTCTAAACATAAATCATATACATTGTTAGATATTTTTATTAATTTTTCATATGCAATTTTATCCATATTAGGTAAACAAGATCCAATTATAATTATTGTATCTTCTACATCATAAATATTTGTTTTTAATAAATCTTTAACCATAATACACCTACTTTATTTTAAAATTCACAATTTTTTGGAGTCCTTGGATATGGAATAACATCTCTTATATTTTCTACACCAGTTAAGTAAATTAATAATCTTTCAAATCCCATACCAAATCCAGAATGAGTGCATGTACCATATTTTCTTAAGTTTACATACCACTCCATGCCATCCATTGGCATATTAAGTTCTTTCATTCTGTTAACTAACTTATCATAGTCTTCTTCTCTTTGAGAGCCGCCCATTAACTCTCCTGCACCAGGTACTTCTAAGTCTACTGCTGCAACGGTTTTACCATCAGGATTTTGTTTCATGTAAAACGCTTTAATATCTTTTGGCCAATTTTTAATAAATACTGGGCCACCAAAATATTCAGTAATATATTTTTCATGTTCTCTTGCTATATCTTCTCCATATTCTGGTTCAAACTCCCATTTTACTTTAGCCTCTTTAAGTATTTTTATTACTTCTTCATGATCTACTCTAGTAAAGCTGCTGCTTACTAATTTTTCTAATTTGTTTTTTAAACCATTTTCAACAAATTTATCAAAGAAAGCAATTTCTTCTTTTGCATTATCAAGAACGTATTTAACCACATACTTAAGCATATCTTCCATAACGTTCATATCGCCTTCTAAATCGCAAAATGCCATTTCAGGTTCAATCATCCAAAATTCACAAGCATGTGTTTTAGTATTAGAATTTTCCGCTCTAAATGTTGGACCAAATGTATAAACCTTTTTATGTGACATTGCAAATGTTTCTGCTTCTAATTGACCAGATACAGTTAA
>CADBMO010000044.1 GCA_902795755.1 uncultured Erysipelotrichaceae bacterium
CGTCTAAATTGTTTAGGAGCTTCAATAAAAGAATCCTTAATATAAATATTGTTTGTGTACCAAATACCAGATCTTGCTGTATCTAACCAAGTAGTATTGTATACTTTAATATTATCACAATACCAAAGTGGATATTTCCATTTGAAAATACAATTATCAAGAATTAAATTGCTGCATTCTTTTAATGGTGATTCTCCATCTGCAAATGTTGTGTCGATGATTTCTAAATTGTGGACATTATACATTGCACGTTCGCCTGTTTTTAGTTCGTTTATTACTTTTTCCATAATTATTCCTCATTTCTATTTTTTTATTATACTACATAATAATGGATTATAAAAGAAATTTGCATTTTTTTATTAAATAAAAAAATCAAAACTAGTTAAAACTAATTTTGATTTAAATCCATATGGCGGAGTAGAAGGGATTTGAACCCTTGCACCAGTCTCCCAGTCTACACCCTTAGCAGGGGCGCCTCTTCAGCCTCTTGAGTACTACTCCATACCAAGACTAAATAATTATACTATATTTTATAATAATTGTCAAGATAAAATAGACTTTATATAAGATAATATGGTATAATGATTGCGGTGATTATATGATAAGAAAAGCAAATAAAAATGATATAAAAGACATAATGAAAGTTGTTGCATCTGCCCAAACATTCTTAAAAGAAGAAGGGGTAGATCAGTGGCAAAATAATTATCCAAATGAAGAAGTATTGATTCGTGATATTGATAACAAAAACTTATATGTTTATGAATTTGATGATAAAGTAGTAGGTTTTTGTGCTATTATTTTTGGTATTGATGTTACTTATAATAAGATTTATAATGGTAAGTGGTTAGGTGAAAATAATAATTATGTAACTATCCATCGTATTGCGACATTAAAAGAATATCGAAAACATAATATCGCAAGTGAATTTGTGTTATACACTAAAAAACTAGCACAAGAAAGAAATCTTGAAAGCATTAGGATTGATACTCATAAAGATAATGTTGCAATGAATTCATTTTTATTAAAGAATGGATTTGTTAAATGTGGTATTATTTATTTACTTGATGGTAATGAAAGATTAGCATATGAATTAATAATAAAATGAAAAAAGCACTTTAAAAGTGCTTTTTCTTATTTTAATATATTTATTTTAATATATATTTAGCATATATTACAGTATCTTGATAAATCTTATTTAGAGATTTAGAATAACCACATAAAGTATAACCGTCTACCTCATCAAAGCTAACTTCTTTAGCGTTTTCTCCCTTGTTCACAAATTGAGTAGAGATGACATTACCTTCAAGGTCGATGAATGTAACTTTGTATGTAGTTTTTAAATCTTTGTTACCATTAATAGCAAGATTAATACAAGTTAAATCATAAATGTCAAAATTCTTATCACCATCAACATCGTGATTTATTGGAAGTGTTCCATTAAGAACTTCATTTACTAAAGCATCTAAATCCTTTTTATCAACTAAAGTATCATAATTATAATCAGCTAAAGTGAAATATTGATAGTTGTTTTGATAAACAACTTCATTATCATTAGTTATAGCTTTAAATGTGATATTCTTTTTTATCAAAGATAAATCAGAAGTAGAATAAGAGTTTTTATCACTTGTAATAGATGCGATTAAATTAGTACCATCATATAATTCATATTTTGAAACAACATTATTTATTAATTCAGCTTCCCACTTAAATTCTAATTTGTTGTCATTGATTTCAGCATGGAAACCATAAATAGTACCGTAATCATCGGCAAGGTTGTAATCAAGATCTATTGATTTTGTAGTGCCTGACGCAAATTTTACTCTTAGACTTAATTTGTCTCCCTTCTTTAAAGATGTTAGATTATAATAATTAACATTCTCATTTGCAGGGAAGAAGGTAGCCTTTGAAGAATCATTGATACGAATATTAATTGAAGTAACGATATCAATATAATCTTTACTGAAATAAATTTGATTAATAGTTTTATCAGCATTTGGTATTA
>CADBMO010000045.1 GCA_902795755.1 uncultured Erysipelotrichaceae bacterium
TAGCTATTTTAGATAGTAGCATTTCTTTACCTAAAATTGAAGCATTAATAACGGTTAATGAAGAGATAGGCATGGAAGGTGCATTAAATATAGACATGAATTTATTTGATTCAAATATGCTTATTAACATTGATTCTGAAGATGAGGGTATTTTAACAGCAGGATGTGCAGGTGGGGTAGGATTAGAAGTTTCTTATAAAGGAAATAAAGAAAAGAAAAAAGGTAATGTATTAGATATATCAATATCAAATTTAAAAGGTGGTCACTCTGGAGTAGACATAAATAAAAATAGGGTAAATGCTATTAAGTGTGTATTTAAGTTTATTAAAGATATTAAAGGTAATATAGTAAGTGTTAATGCTGGTAAGGTAGACAATGCAATTCCAGATAGCATTAATCTAAAATATATGTTAGATGAAAATATTGATATAGATACAATAAAAGATAATATCACTAGTTATTTAAATGATAATAAAGAAGAAAATGCAATAGTTAATATTAAAACTTATGAAGATGAAGTAGAAGTATTAAGTGATTCAAAAGATATAATTAGCTACGTTAATGAATGCATTAATGGTGTTATATCATATGAAGAAGGATTAGATGATATGGTTAGAACTTCATTAAACTTAGGTGTAATAGAAACAGATGATGATAAAATTTTATTTAAGCATTTAATTAGATCATCTTCTGATGAAGAAAAAGAAGATGTGGTTAACAATATAAAAGCAAGTGCATCTAAAATAAATGCAATTGTTAAAGAAGTTAACCCATATTCTGGTTGGGAGTTTAAGAAGGATTCTAAATTAAGAGAACGCATGTCAAAAATATATAAAGATATGTTTAATAAAGATTTGATAATAAATACAATACATGCTGGTTTAGAGTGTGGTATGTTTGTATCAAAAAAACCTACACTTGATTGTGTATCAATTGGCCCCAATGTTTATGATGTTCATACACCAAATGAAAGATTAGACATAGAAAGTACAAATAGAACATATGAATATATAATTAATATTTTGCAGGAGATCTAATATGAATATCGTAGAATTAATGAAAGAAGAAATAGTAAAGCGTAGCAATGATTTTGAAGAAAAAACAAAGGGTACTAAAGAAGAATACAACTTATATGAATCACATATTAAATATGTTTATGATTATGCAGTAAAATTATGTGAAGGTAAAAATGTTGATAAAGAGGTAGTAGAGTTAAGTGCACTTTTGCATGACATAGCAATGACTGATATTAATTTAGGAAGAGAAAACCACGCACATAATGGTTCTATAATTGCATATGATTTATTAATGAAACAAGGTTATCCTAAGGATAAGTGTGAGTTAGTATCAAAATGTATATTAAATCATAGTAGTAAAAGAAAAGAGTATAGAACAACTACCGAAGAACAGATACTTGTTGATGCAGATGGCTTATCTCATTTTGATAGTATTGAAAGTATATACAGTTTAGCAAATAAAGTATATGAATTAAGTAAAGAAGAATCAATTAAATACGTACAAGATAAAATAAATAAAGATTATTTAGAGTTAACTGATGATTTAAAATCATTAATAAATGATAAGTATAAAAGAATAATGAATGCAAGAACAAAAGATGAATTGTTTATTGCAAAAATAAAATAGAAATATATATTGATGTACGTACGTTTGTTTGATATAATTGATTTGTATTAATTAGCTTGCCATGTGTTAATACATCACAACTTAGGACGATAATTTATATTTTTTGGCAAGGAAAATATATCTATTCGAGGATATCTTTTATAGGTATTCTCTTTTTTTATTATTTTAGATAGGAGTGATAAAATGAATAAAATAATAGAAAAAGAAAAAATTGATATTGAAAGTATGATTTATGAAATTAGAGGAGTTCAAGTGATGCTTTCAAAAGACGTCGCAAAACTGTATCATGTTGAGACAAAAGTACTAAATCAAACTATTAAGAGAAATATAAATAGGTTTCCAGATAGATTTTGTTTTCAACTTAGTAATGATGAAATTGACGAGTTATCTTCAAGGTCACAAATTGTGACCTTGAACAAAAGTAATAATTTGAGAGGATATAATATAAAATATTTACCATATGTTTTAACCGAACAAGGAATAATGATGTTATCGGGGCTTTTAAAAAGTGACGTTGCAGTTAAAGTGAATATTCAAATCATAGATGCGTTTGTTAAAATGCGAAAATATTTTGCAAATACTATTAATGATTACAAGATATTAGTAAATCATGAAAATAGAATATTAGAGTTAGAAAGCATGTTTGATAAATATAAGGAAGAAAAAGTAAATAAAATTTTCTTTGAAGGTGAATTATATGATTCATATTCATTATTATTAGATATCTTAGGCACTGCTAAAAAGGAAATTATTATAATAGATAATTATGCAGGTAAGAAATTATTAGATACACTTAAAGATTTTGATAAAAGAATAATAATAGTATCTAAAAACATAAGTGATTTATTAGTTAAAAAATATAAAAGTCAGTATCACAATATTAATTTTATAAATAATGATTCATTTCATGATAGATTTATAATAATAGATAGAAAAGAGTTATATTCATGTGGTGCGTCATTTAAAGATTTAGGTAAAAAGTGCTTTTATATTGGTATTGTTGATAAGAAAGAGTATTTACATGAAATACTAAATAATATATTTAATTAGCAAAAAGTACTTGATTTTTATGTTTCACTGTATTATATTGTAAGTGACGTTTTTGCAAAAATTGGGTAATTTTTACACCCACCACATAGAATTATGTGGTTTTTTGCGTTGGAAAGGAGTGTGAAATTAAAAAAATGTCATTTATCGAAGTTGCTGATATCAACAAGACTTTCAAAGTGGTAAAGAAAGAAAGTGGTATTAAAAA
>CADBMO010000046.1 GCA_902795755.1 uncultured Erysipelotrichaceae bacterium
ATTAGATTTTAAATTTATAGATGAGGAAGCTAAAAATACAATTAGAATATCTAATAGTGGTAGTAGGTATACACCGTTTAATCAACCATTTATGAAGCTATATAATAAATTACATGATGAAAGGACATTTAAAGGGAAATAATATGAATTTATACGTAGTAAGGCATGGTCAAACTGATTGGAATGTTGAAAAAAAGATGCAAGGTTCAGCAGATATTCCATTAAATGAAAAAGGAATAGAACAGGCATATGAAACAAAAAATAATTTAAAAGGTAAAAAGATAGATATTATTATTTCATCTCCATTAATTAGGGCAAGACAAACTGCTGATATAATCAATGAAGATCTAAATCTCCCTATAATTTATGATAAATATTTGAAAGAAAGAAACTATGGAGAGTTTGAAGGTGTTAATAAATTATCTTTTGACTATAATAGTTTTTGGTCATATGAAAAAAACATAAAGTATGAAAAAGCAGAAAACATACAAGATTTTTTTAATAGAATAAATGAATTTGTAGAAGATTTAAAAAGTAATTATAATGACGAAAGTATTTTAATTGTGTGTCATGCTGGAGTTATGAAAGCATTAGAATGCATTTTAAATGGTATGATGCCTGATGATGAAATAGGACCATTTTTACCAAAGAATGCTAGTGTATTAGAATACAATCTAAAAACAAATATTAAAAGCAGTTAATATTTGTTTTTTCTTTACACTAAAAAACTATATAATAAAAAAAATATCATATTTATGATATAATTAATGTATTGGAAGTGATATTATGAATAAAGAATTAATAGTTATTAGTGCCGTATGGTGTCCTTCTTGTTTGATTTATAAAAAATATTTTAAAAAAATTAAAGAAGAATATAATATTAATTATAAAGTATTAGATTACGATTTTGATGAGGATGAAGTAAAACCATATGACGTAGGTAAAAAACTTCCGGTTATGATAGTAAAAGATAATAATACTGAAATATCAAGACTTGTTGGGGAAAAGTCATATGATGAAATAGTAGAATTTTTAAAAGGTAGTGGTTTAGTATGAGAAGAAAAATAATAATTTTTTTACTTGCATTTATGCTGTTTATTCCAGTAAATATACTAGCATTATCTAATAATTATGTAGATAAAGTATCTGGTATAACCAATAGTAAAGTAGAAGAAAACAAAGTAAATTTATATTTGTTTCATGGAAAAGAATGTCCTCATTGTGCAGAAGAAAAACAGTGGCTAAAAAAAATAAAAAAAGAATATAAAGATGTTTTAAATATATATATGTTTGAGGTATGGCATAATGACGATAATGCCACTATGTTAGAAGAAGTAAAAGCTGTTTTTAAAACAGATGCAAGAGGTGTACCTTTTACTGTTATTGGTGATAATTATTATGTAGGTTATTCAAGTACCTCAGCTTCTATGATGGAAGCCAAAATAAAAGAGTATACAAAAGATGTAAGATCTTCTAATGAAGCTAAATTACCAATACTTGGCAAGGTTAATTTGAAAAATGTATCAATACCATTAGTTGCAATAGTACTTGGTTTTATAGATGGTTTTAATCCATGCGCTATGTGGATATTACTATTTTTAATAAATATGTTATTTGGTATGGAAGATAAGAAAAAAGCATGGGTACTTGGCTTTACGTTTTTATTAGTATCAGGTTTAGTATATTTTATTTCAATGCTTGGTATTAATTTAGTACTTGGCGTTGCAACAACGGTTATACTAAGAACATTAATTGCAATATTTATTCTTGTCGCTGGAATACTTAATTTTAGAAAGTATTTAAAAAAGAGAAAAGAAGATGATGGTTGCGATGTTGTAGATGATAAAAAACGTAAAAAAATGGTTAAACGAATGAAAAACATTATGAATTCTAAAACATTTATATTAGCCCTTTTAGGTATAATTGTTTTAGCAGCAAGTGTTAATTTAATAGAGTTAGCATGTTCGCTTGGTTTTCCAGTTATTTTTACGGAATTACTTAATTTAAATAACGTAACTGGCGGTTTAAAAATACTATACTTATTATTATATGTACTATTTTATATGATAGATGATATAGCAGTATTTTCAATTTCTATGTTTACTTTAGAAGCAACTGGTATAACAAATAAATATAGCAAGTTAACAACGCTAATAAGTTCAATAATAATGATTTTAATGGGAATACTTTTAATAATAAAACCAGAATGGCTAATGCTTAATTTTTAAGGAGGTAATATGATATATTTAGATTATGCTGCAAATACTCCAGTAGATGATGAGGTATTAAGAGTATTTGACGATGTTACTAAAAATTATACCGCAAATCCTAATAGTACACATCCATTAGGAGAGCTTGCAAAAAAACAGATTGATGATGCATCTTTAAAATTGGCACAACATTTCAATTGTGAACCTAGTGGAGTTATATACACATCAGGTTCTTCAGAATCTAATAATATGGTAATTAAAGGTGTTGCAGATAAAAGAAAA
>CADBMO010000047.1 GCA_902795755.1 uncultured Erysipelotrichaceae bacterium
GATAATCAACAAGCTAAAAAATGGCTTAAAGATTGTTCTTATAAAGATGTATTTCATTCTAATATTCATGAAATGAATTATGTATTTTATAGCGTATTAAATGATATAGGGAATCAAATTATATGGCTACATCATGACGAGTTACGTGATGTTAATTATATTTATAAGTATTTTGATGAAATAAAAAAAGTAACTAATAATAGTGTAAAGACTTTAAGAGAATATTGTCTATATCGTAAATAAACAAATATTATAATTTTTGTTATAATGTAATAAAGGATGTGAATATATGATAATTGCTGTAGTAGGTCCAACCGGTGTTGGTAAGACAAAAATGTCCATTGCCCTTGCTAAACGTTATAATGCTGAAATAATATCGTGTGATAGTATGCAAATTTATAAAAAAATGGATATTGGTACTGCAAAAGTAACTAAAAAAGAAATGGATGGTATAGTCCACCATATGATTGATATTAAAGACGTAAATGAAGATTTTTCAGTGTTTGATTATCAAAGATATGCAAGACAAATAATGGATACATTGATATCTGTTCATAAAAATATAGTTATAGTAGGTGGTACTGGTCTATATTTAAAAGCTTTATTATATGATTATGATTTTAAAGAAAATGATAATCATAAAGATTATTCTATGTATTCTAATAATGAATTGTTTGAAATGGTTAAAAAAATAGATATAAATACAAAGATACATATTAAAAATAGGCAAAGATTAGAAAGCTATTTAAATAATCATACAGAAAATGAAGAATTAAAACCTGCTAAAGAATTATACTATGCAAAAATTATTGGACTTACTAGGCCAAGAGATGAATTATATTTATCAATTAATAAAAGAGTAGATGAAATGATGGATATGGGCTTAGAAGAAGAGGCTAGATATTTTTATGATAATAACATTCATAGTAAAGCTATAAATACTGCCATAGCCTATAAAGAACTCTATATGTATTTTGATGGAAAAATAACAAAGGAAGATGCTATTAATCTTATAAAACAACGTTCTAGAAATTATGCAAAAAGACAATATACATGGTTTAATCATCAACTACCAGTTAAATGGTTTAACGTTGATGTTGATAACTTTGATAATACAATTAATGAAGTAGTAAATTACATAGAAAAAGAAGCTAATTAATTATTAGCTTCTTTATATGTTTTACTATCAAAATCATGTTCACCATCTTTATATGATAGCAAAGTATTAGTATCTATTAAGAAATATTTATCAGTAAGCATATTAGTACCATCACTCATTAAAGGATCATCCCATGTTAAATCTAGGTGTTTCCATTTTCCTTCTATATATACTAAGTTCCATGCATGGGTAGGAGAAACAACTCTGTAATTTTTAACATTTAATTTTTCTAAGAATAGTTGCATTGTTTCTGTATATCCCGTACATATTCCTTTGCCATTAAATAATACTCCATATGCGGTAGAAGACTCAGATAAATAATCTAGTTGATCTTTTTTAAACGAAGTATCATATTTAGTATGATTAATTATGTAATCATGAAATATTTTTATATTTTCTTTTGTATTTTTTGTTCTATCATAATTTTCATTATATATTTTATCTACTTTTTCATTTATTTTATCAATTTCTTCTTTTGTATATCTTTTAACTTTTTCTAAAGTAATAACACCATCTTTTCTAATTCCGGTATTAAACTTTGCAAATGTATTATATGGATGAACAAAGTTTGATATATCGGTTAAATAACTATTATCTTCAATAATTTGTTTAACATCATTTATGCAATTAGTATACTTTTTATCACAAACGATTGTATATTTATCCCATCCAGCATCTAAATAAGTATAAATTGCATTTTTTATATCAGTTTTATTTTTTATAGTATAATTTGGATTTATACTTACAAAATCATAGTTTGTTGACTTTTTATAGTCATTTGATACTAGGTTTTCATTATATTTTGGTTTGATAATAGTATTTTTTATATTAATAAAAACATTTTTATACTTGAATATAATAAATACGCAGATAGCTAGTATTAATAAATATATAATTATGTTTAATATCTTTTTCATATCATCACCTATAATAATTATACCAAAATTATAAAAAAAAAGAAGTATAATTACTTCGTTTCATTTAATTTTTTAGCAATATTTGATTTTTTACGAGCAGCATTATTTGATTTAATAATTCCTTTGTTTACTGCTTTATCAATTCTTTTATTTGCAACTTTAACATTTTCCTCTGTAGGCTCTTTTAAAGCTTTTTTAACAGCTGTTTTCATTGCACCTTTTACATGAATGTTTTCTTCATGATTACTAGCAGCAACCTTTACTCTTTTTTTAGCACTCTTAATATTTGGCATATTTTCACCTCCTGGGCTTTTGACTTCTTATAGTTTATCAAAAAATAAATAAAAATGCAATAAAAATAACAATATTTGATAAATTTATAATCATATAGAAAAAAATATTATAATAAATAATAAAATTATTAAAATACGACAATTATATTAACAAGCATTTGCTATTATCTAATTGGTGATAATATGAAACAATTTAAATCAAGAAAAATAAGAAGAAGAAAAAGAAATATACTTATATTTTTATTTATACTTTTTTTCTTTTTTTCGTATATTTATATGTTTTTGTATTTATCAAAACATAAATTAAAAAAACACGTTTTAAATAAAGATATTAATTATGTAAAGTTTAATGCATTAGAATATATAGATAGTAAGGTTAACGATGTTATTAATAATCCAGTATTTTTTTTAAGTATCCCAAGACAAAAATATAGTAAAGTAACTCACTATACATCTATAAGTAAAAAAGATGAACCTTCATTATATAAACCTGTGATTTATTTATATAATACACATCAAGGTGAGACATATAGCAATTATACTGTGTATGATGCAACTTATAAGCTCGCAAACGAATTATATAATGATAACTATTATACATACTTTGAAGAAAACAGTATTCCAACGTTTTTGAATAATAATAAAATGAAGTATTCTGAATCATATAAGGCATCTAGATATTATTTAAATAAAACATATGAAAATTATAATACTTTAAAATATTTTTTTGATATACATAGAGATTCAATATCAAAAGATAAAGTAACATTAAATTATAAAGGTAATAATTATTCAAAAGTATTATTTTTAATTGGTTTAGAAAACACTAATTATGAACAAAACTATGAAGAGAGCAAAAAACTAAGTGATATAATTAATAAACATGTTCCGGGATTAAGCAAAGGAATATATAAAAAAGGTGGTAAAAAAGTAAATGGTGTTTACAATCAAGATTTTGGTAGATATGTTTTTTTAATAGAAGTTGGTGCAAAAGATAGCAAAAAAGAAGAAGTAGAAAACACAATTGGTGTGTTAAAAGAATCAATAAAGGAGTATGTTAATGAAACCAATCAACTATAAAAAATTATTTAACTATATTATGTTATCTTTATTTGTAGTTTTTCTAGGGTATTATATATCTGCTATAAAAGATGGTGGTAATATAATAAACAAGAAAAAAACATATTTAACAAAAGAAAGTATTAAAAGATTTGAGGAAGATGTTGCAAAAGGAAAAGAAATAAATGTAGAAAACTATGTAGTAAACGTTAAAAGAAATTATGATAATAAATATTCAAAGTTTGGTAGATACACATCAAAAATACTTGGAAATACATTTAAATGGGGAATAAATAAAACGTTTAGTGTTATTGATAAAATGGTTGAAGATGAGTAGTTAGTTTGACAAAACGCATATTATATTATATAATCTAGTTATAAATCTGTTATGCAAGAGAAGTAGCAATTGAATGTTTTTTAAAGAGAGTACTTGGTGGTGTAAAAGTATAAAAACTAGATTGTGAATGGACTTGCTAGAGTGTGTAGGAAATAATAGTATTACGCAACGGGGTTGTTATCCGTTACAAATAACACTTATGTGATAGCATTAGGTGGCATTAAAAGTAAGATAACTCTTATCCTATATGGATAGGAGTTTTTTAATATTTAAGGGGTGATAATATGTATAAACGATGGTGCACACATTATTAAAACATTAATATAATAGAAAGGAGAGATATTATGAAAAATATTATATTAACTGGAGATCGTCCAACTGGACCACTTCATATTGGTCATTACGTTGGATCACTTAAAAATAGAGTAAAAATGCAAAATGAAGGCAATTATGATGAAATGTATGTTTTTATTGCGGATGCGCAAGCATTAACCGATAATTTTGATAATCCAAAAAAGATTCAAGATAATTTAATAGAGGTAGCATTAGATTACTTAGCAGTAGGACTTGATCCAAGTAAAGTAACTATATTTGTTCAATCAGCCGTTTCTGAATTAACTGAACTTACGTTTTATTTTATGAATTTAGTAACGGTTGCAAGACTTCATCGTAATCCTACCGTTAAATCAGAAATTGAAATGAGAGGATTTGAGGAAAGTATACCGGCTGGTTTTTTCACATACCCTGTATCACAAACCGCAGATATAACTGCTTTTAAGGCAAATCTTGTACCGGTTGGTGATGATCAATTACCAATGATAGAACAAGCTAGAGAAATAGTTAGAAAATTCAATTCAATATATGGTGATACTTTAGTAGAACCAGAAGCAATTCTTCCTAAAACAGAAAATGAAAGAAGATTAGTTGGTACGGACGGAAATTCAAAGATGAGCAAGTCTTTAGGTAACTGTATATATTTAAAAGACTCAGAAGAAGAAATAAAGAAAAAAGTATTTAGTATGTATACAGATCCCGATCACATAAAAATTGAAGATCCTGGTAAGGTAGAAGGCAATGTTGTATTTACTTATTTAGACGTATTTTGTAAAGAGGATTCATTTAAAAAATACTTACCGGAATATAAAAATCTAGATGAATTAAAAGCACACTACATGCGTGGTGGACTTGGTGATATGAAGATAAAAAGATTTTTAAATGATATTTTACAAGAAGAACTAAAACCGATAAGAGAAAGACGAGAAGAACTTGCTAAAAACCCTGATAAAATATATAAAATATTAGAAGAGGGAACAATAAAAGCTAGAAAAGCTGCAAGTAAAACTTTACAAGAAATGAAAAAGGCTATAGGTATTAATTATTTTGATAAATAATTGACTTATAGTCTTTTTTTTGCTATCATAACCGGTAATTTTATGGGGTGATTAAATGGCTATTAAAAAAATGAAAAAAAATATTAACAGAATATCTGTAGATTATCTAATTGCTAATGATTCTATTAGAGATTTACCTTTAACGTTTATTGATACACAAATAGATAGGCTTAACTATGTAGATATAATAAAACTTTTAAATCATTTTTTTCTGGTAGAGGACTCTCTAAAAAAAATAATTAATCGAATAAAAGAATTAGATAAAACAAATGATTTATTATGTAAGATTTTTAATGACGAAATAAAATATAACACTTATGATATTGTAAATCTTTTAATAGAAAATAATAGCATTACTTTATCTAGTAATAGGATTAATGATTTAGAAATACAATTAAAAAAACTGATTGATAATGAATTATCAAAACAAAAAATTGATAATTCTAATGCACTTTATTTATTTGTAAAAAAAATTAAAAATATTGATTATATTTTTAATACTATTATAAATAATTGTAGTGATATTGAAGATGTAAAATTTTATGTTTATATGATTATTTTAAATATGAACGTAAATACAATAAATGATGAAGTGGCGACTTTAATTGCTCCATATGCACTCCATAAACAAAAATACAAAACATATTATTGTAGTTATATTACTCTGATGACAAGAGTTTGTAACATAAGAGTTTTAAAAAGTTATGTTTTGGCAACTAAAGATAAAGAAATCATTGCATATTATATATTTAAAGCAAAAGATCATAAATTAATGAAAGATTTATTTGTTGATGAAAACACTTATTTATCTTATTGTAAAGAAGTTTTTGGTGAATATAAAAACATTTATAATGATATGATTGTTTTTGTAAGAGAAGATTGTAAATATGATTTTGTTAATGAAAATATTAAAAAATATATTGATTCATCGAACGAAAAACCAAATATAACAATTTATTAGGAGGCATTATGAACTATAAAAGAGTATCGGTTGAAAAATTTTGTAATGAATATGGTCATATGGTTTGGGAAGTAGTGGAATTTATAGATGAAAGAATAGATACATTTTCGGATGATGATGCTTTTTATCTATTAAAAAATGCAGATTTAAATGATAAATATACAATAAAACTTGCTAATATTATTGAAAATAAAGATAGATTATTAAAATTTGCATTTGAAACTGAAAATAAGATAATAATTGATTGTATACTTGATTATGATATTGAAATTTCTTATACTGATTCAAATAACAAGTACAAATTATTAAAACAATTAATTTCAAATTCTTTTTGTCCTAATGACATTGTTTTAGTACCTAAATTAATACCAATAATGTCACATTTAAAAAATCCTGAATATATATATGATATATTATTACGTAGTGTATCAAGCGTTGATCAAATAATATATGATATTGCACTATTAACTTATGATCAGCCATATAAAATAAATGATAATACTGCAATATTAATTGCACCATACTTACTTAATAAAAAAACTTTTGGTCAAACACCTAAGAAGAATTATCACATATTAATTGATAATTTAGAAAATACTAATTCAATAAAGTTATATGTGTTAGCAAGTAGGGATAAAGAGATAATTGCGTATTATATATATAAGAATAACGACTTGGATTTGATTTATAAATTATTTAAAAATGAAGATTTATACATAAATTTTTGTAAAGAGGTTTTTACTATAGATATATTAAAAGAAATTAGTGAATTCTTAAGAAATAATGGTAGGTATAAATTTGTAGATGATAATATTGATAATTATTTAAAAGGGTCAAATGAGGCTGTAGATATTAAAATATACAAATATGGAGAGTGATATTATGAAAAAATTATTTCGTATGATTAAAAAAACGGATAATTATATATTAAACAATTTTGTAAAAGAGAACATAGATTTTTTATCCGAAGACGATGTATTGTTTATTTTAAGTAAGAGATATTTAGATAAAGAAGAAACACAAAAGTGTATAAACAAAGTAAAAGATAATAGAAATGAATTATTTAAAATAGCGTTTTCTACAAATCCAAATACTCAGCTTGCTGATTGTTTAATTCCAAATGAAATAGAGTTAAAAGACGATGATAGAAGCGAAGTTAATTCATATCTATTAAATATAATTGATAATATAGAATCTAATAAAATTTATGAGAAAGCTCTTTTATTAAATAATATTATGCACTATGTTTCTAATAAGGAATATGTTATTAAAAGGTTTTTTAATAAGGATATATCAAACAAAGAAAAAAAAGAAATAATTATAGAGATATTATCTCTTCTTAATAGTATTGATGATCAATTAGCAAGTTTTATGTCACCATATATCATACAAAGCGATAGTTTTATTCCTTTTATTTTTAGACTTAAGAATCCTAAATCTATCAAATTATACGTACTTGCAACCAAGGATAAAAAACTAATTGCAAAATATATATTTAGGGCAAAAGATTATGATCTTTTAGAAAAAATATTTGAGACAAGTAATAAATATTTAGCATTTTGTAAAGAAGTTTTTTCTGAAGGAGAATTATATTATATAAAAAAATTTATTGGTCAAGATTATAATTTTAAATATGTTGACTCACATATTAATGATGTATTAGCAAGTACTAACGAAAAAGTAGATATTAAGTTTTATTAATCAGGGGGGTGATTTTGATGAAAATAGGGAGAAAAAATAAAAAAGACGAGCATATTAAAAATGGTAGCACGGTTATTACAGAGCAGATAACACTGCCAGAGGATAATGATGCACAACTATTAATATTTCCAGAAGTTTTATACGAAAAAGCACGTAATAATTCTGACTTTATGCTTAATTTAGAAATGAATAGTGCTATTTCCTTAGTTGTATATGCATCAAAATATTTTTCAACTATTTTATCTCCTTATGGAATGGATTTTGCAAAGTATAAAAATTATGTTTTAAGATTTTATTATATTGATAAAAAATCAAAAAGTGATTTATATGAATTAACAAACTGTTCAATTAAAGAAATACTAAATTTAAATGATGAAGAAGACGTTTATAATAGAATGAAAAATTTAAGTATTTATATAAGGGATTACGTTAATGATGCGTTAAATATAGTTCATGATTCTAATATTAATGAAGAATTAAAAAATAAAATATATTATGAATTATTATCAAATGCTAAAGATAAAATAAATATTGAAAAAACATTATCATTAATTCCACAATTTCTTAATGATAATAATTATTTGTTGCTATTTAAAAGTGAATCTTTAAAAGATTTAAAAACATCCGTATTAGCATATAAAAATAAAAAGATTATTTCTGACTATATATATTATTCAAAAGATAAAAAATTATTGTTTGATCTTTTTAATAATATAGATGAATATTTAGATTATTGTTATGCAATGTTTGATAATGATCATTTTTTAGAAATTAAAAAATGGGTATATAACGAAATTAAGTTTAAATACGTAGATGATAATATTGAAAAAATACTTAATAGTTCAAATGAAAAAGTTGAATTAGAGTATTTAAAAAAATAAGGGGGGGAATAACTGTGACAAGTGTAGAAAAAGAGTTTGAAAAGTTTGTAAAAAAGAATAGCTTAGAAGAAATAGTTTATAAGTATCATAGTACTGATTTGTTACTTAAATATGTATTAAAAAACATTGATAAATATAATGATGATGATTTATATGATATAATAGTTTTCGGGCACATTTATAATAATAAATTACTTGATAGAATTAAGAATCCAATGGAGTTAATTGCACATACATTACTTTCTAGCAATGATATCATAGAAAAGTACTATTTTATTGACCGTAAATATGATGGCGATTTTAATAAATTAGTAAAAAACATAATTGAATATGTTTGTGCAAATAATGAATATAGTGATACTAAGTTTTTATTATTGAATTTGTTTAAAATATTAAGTGATAAAAAAATGGTATTCTTAAGAGAACTAGTAAATGCAAAAATAGATAAAGAATTAATAGCTAATGTTATATCAGAAGGTATATATAATGAAAACAAATTATTAAATGATGAAGAAATTAATATAATTAAACCGTATTTATCTAATGAACTAAAATCTTTACTACAATATGCTAAGAATCCTAAAATATTATTTAATGATGTTATAGTTTCAAAAGATAAAGAAGTTATAGCATATTATATATGGAAAGCAAATGATGCATATTTGTTAAAAAAACTATTTAATACTTCTGATAAATACGACGAATATTGTAAAAGAACTTTTTCTAATATTACATATAATAAAATTAAAACATGGATAAAAGAAGAAATAGATTTTAAATACGTAGATGATAATATAGAAGATTTTATAAAAAGTAGCAACGAAATTATAGTTAAATAGACTTGTTATAAGTCTTTTTTTCTTGCTATTTTTTATTTATTATGCTATTATAAACGACAATTTAAGGGGGCTTTTTATGGTATCTAAAAAAGAAGCAGAAAAAATGCTTAAAAAAGGGAATTTTTCGTTAATGAAAAGAAAATATAAAAATGATACTAAGCAAAATTATGAGTTATACACTTTATTGCAGGATTCAATTGATAGTAAGATTGCATATAAAATGTTAATTGATTTAAATTTTAGTTATAATATTTTTATTAACTTAGTAAAAAAGTTAAATAATAATGATATGTTATCATATATTATTCATGTTATAGATAATGATTCTACTGATTTACTTACTGATTTAAACAATATAGTTGATTTTGATAATTATTGTGATGAAGTAGTAAAAAATTATATTGATAATGATAAAATATTTAGCATATTAAAATATTTTGATGTAAAGGATAAAAATTTACGAAATAAAATTATAGACATTTTAAAAAATGATATTTATGTGATTAAAGATGAAATAATATCATATTTTATAGCAAATTCAAAAATGCAACTTACTGATAAAGAAGTAATTGATTTATATTCCTTTTATTTAAATATAAAAACAATTGAGTATGAGAAATCAGAGTTATCAGAGTATTCACTTGAAGAACTACAAAAAATATCAGTTTCTAATCTTAAATATGCACTTTTAAATTATCTTCATGATAGATACGGTGATGAAAAAATAAAAGCTCTTAAAAATATAATATTTGAAAGTTCTGATGATAAATCAAAAATTATGTATAGTTATTTATCAAACGATATTGATATTGACATGGATTATTTTAGTGCAATAGTAGGCTCTTATGATGCACCAATTGATTATATAACAAAAAATATTAATAATTTAACAACTTCTCACATTAAAAAGATATTAGTTTATGGTACTGATAATGTTTTGAGATTAGTAAAACCTCTAATTAATATGCAAGAAAACTATATTTTGTGTGATGTAATAAATTATCATTTAAAAATATTTGAAAAATATTTACCACATGAATTATTAGGAAATGAATATGATGACTTATTAGAAGATGAAGCACCTAATCCTATATTTGGAATTAAAAGAATTTTGTTTATTCTAGATATTTTAAGTGAAAAGGGTAATTATGATAAAGTATCTGAGTATTTAACAATTATTATAAGAAAATTACATGGATATGCTTATTTTAATAATATTTATAAAAAAATGGGTATTACACCTTTATATTTGATGAGTAGGTATGAGTATAAAAATAAAGATGTTATAAATGATGTTATTAGTATTATTAATGAAGATAAAAAAACAAAAGCAAGTTCAATTGATTATGCACTAATGTCTCAAATTAAATATATTGATGATGAAAATTTATTGACTCTTACTAAAAAAGCATTAGTAAGTGAAAATCCGTATAAAGTAGAATATTTAAAAAATATTAGTAAGATATCAAACATCGTTTTATTAAAAGATATTATATTAAAAACTAACGATAAGGAACTTATTACAGCATATGTATATTTAGCAAATGATATATCTCTTTTATATAAACATTTTTCTTCTTATGAGAATTTTACAAGATGGGTTAACTTATTCGTTATAAAAACAGGTAATGAAACAATGCATGATTGGGCATTAAATAATATATCACAAGAAAAAATATATAAAGATATGAACTTAACTGATGAAATGATAGATACTTTATTAAGAAAATAGGGGGGGAATACCATTATGGAAGCTATGGCAAGTAATAAAATAAATAATCATTTAATTAAGAAAGCTATTAAAAATCAAGATTTTAATAAATTTTGTAAATTATGTGATACTGTATTTAAAGTTTATGTAGATTATTTTATAGATAGTGTAGGTAGTGATATAACAAGCAAGTGTTGTTATGATATTTTAGTATATCCTGGTGCATACGACCTTTTATTAACAAAAGATAATTGGAAAAATCTTGTTATTTCGCTTGAATTTCAAGATCTAGAAAGATATGTGGATTTTTTGTTTGAAACACATCAATATATGATAATATCAGCCGTTCAATCTCTTAATAGATGTGATATGTATATTGACAAAGGGTTATATAAATTAATCCCAAATAATAGAGTTAATGATGATTCTGAATTGTTTCGTGCGATGGATATAATAAAAATATATAATAAAACTATAATTGATAAAATAATTGACTACGTATTTGAAAAGTGTAATGTGGATACAATGATTCATCTTTTAAATAACAAAAACATTTACTTTGATATTACTCATATTAATAAAATTTTTAAATGTTTATTTATAAAAAACAAAGTTAATGATTATCCTAATCCATATGATCTTTTTGATTATGATGGTAATTCATATCGAGTAAAGTATGATTCAAATGCTAAGGATGACGTTTTAAGCTATGCATTTTTTGACATAATAAAAAGAAGATATGGAACAAAAATGTATGAAGATTTAAAAGACGTTTTATATGGTAGTGATAATTTGTCTATTAAAAGCAGTTATGTTTTGTATGCAGAAGATAAGGATGTAAAAAAAGAAGATATTATAAATGCTGCATCATATTATAGTAAAAAGCATCATGGCAATTTAAAGAGTTTTATTTCCAAATTACCACTTGACAGTATACATGTAATATTAAAGTTTTATGATTATAATGTTATTGAAGAAAATATTTTATTTTTTAATATGTTAGATGATAAGGTTTTGCTTAGCATAGTTGATTATTTAACTCAAGAAGATAATTTAAATAAAAAAGTAGTTCTTAAGATATTATATATATTAGATATATTAGAAAGCAGAAATATTAAATTTGATAATTATTTAATTAGAATCATCAGCTATTTACAAGATATATCAATGGATGTTCTTTTAAGATATCATATATATGATGATTCATTAATAAATAGTTTATATAATAATCTAAATAGTGAAAAATGGGATAATGAGTTTTATGCTAAAATGGCGTTAGTAAACTCCATAAATAAAGATGTAATATTAAACTTTGAAAATGTACTATTTAGTAATAATAATCCATATTTAATACAGTTTTTTGATAATTTAAATAAAATATTTGATATAAAACAAATTAAAGACGTTGTAATTAATTCTAATAATAATACATTAATATTAAAGTATATTTATTATACTAATGATATTAAATTACTATATGAAAAATATAATTCTGTTTCTGCGTTTAAGAATGATTGTATTAAATTATTATTAATAAAACAAGAAACATTAGATAATTGGATTATAAATAATATATCACAAGAAAAAATATATAAAGATATGAACTTAACTGATGAAATGATAGATAGTATTTTAAAATTAAACAAATAAAAAATTATAGGGGGGATATATATGAATGCTTTAAAAAAATTAAAAGTATATAAAACATATGTAAAAAATAAAGATTATTCTGAGTTTAAATCAGACTTTAAAGATGATAAAAAATATACTTTAAAGAAGTTTTTGCATGATGTAAACTATGATTTAAGCCCATCTGAATTAATTTATATAATATCCCACACTGATGATAATGATCTAGCATATAAATGTTTTAAAAGATTAAATGGATATGATGAGAAAACTGGTATTATATATTTATTCCAAGGTGGTAAAACGCAGGCTAACGTTTTTGAATATATTTATAAAAGAAGTGACATAGACTATTATATTGATGCAAATGATTTACTTATAGCATTAAAATATGGTAATGGTATTATTTCAAAAATTGTTAATACTATTAAACCTGATTTTTCTAGAATTCATGAATTTATTGATTTAGTAATTAATCATTATAAAGATGATTATATGTGGTTATATGAAGCACTTAAAAGCTTTGATTTTAAGATTGATGATTTAAGCATTAAAAAACTAAATGATATATTTTTAAAATTACCAACTAAAGAGCCATTTAACTATTCATATAATGAGTTTATAAATCCATATTATAGAAAAGAAGATTATTTAAAATTTGATTATTTAAAATTACTACCTAAGCTAAGAAGAGGTGAATATATAAATTATCTTAATGAACAAATATATAATACAAAAGATAAATACGTAATTGGACTTTATCTGCTATTATTTCCAAATTCTATATCAATACTTAATCATATAGATTGCATATCAGAATACATAAAGGGTAGCGGTGCTTCTTTATCTGATGATTTTATAGCTAATGCATCTCCTATTATTCTTTTATTAAATTGTTATTTAGGTGATAATACACTTATGAATATTTCAACATATCATGTTAACATAGAAAGTATAATAAACAAGGTTGATAAAGATGTTCTTTCTAGGTATTTTTCTTATATTATTAAGGAATTTATAAAAAGAGAAAATGATGATGATTATAAATATGTTTCTGCAATTTCATTTGTTGATAGACTAGAAGCTATTTATAGAAAAGTAAATGGTAACGTAAGTGAAGAGGAAGTAGATAAATATATTAATCTTTTAATTGATAAGGAAAAGAAAGATAACACTAATAATTGGCTTGATGTTATAAAATATATTAAAATAACTAATAAAAAAACTAATGATAAATTAATTAATTTTATAATAGGTGAAGGGAATGAAGCTAATTACGGTAGAATAAATAAGTATAAAGCCGCACTTGCAAACATTAAATATTTAGATGATGAAAATATTATTAAAATATTTAATCATTTAGTAAATACTAATGTTGCAATAAGATTTATGAATAATATTAGTTCATTTACAAATGTATATATTTTAGATGATATTATTTGTAAATCTAACAATGAAAAGTTGTTAAAAGAATATGCGAGGTTTAAACTTAATAAGTACTCTGATGATTATGAATTTGATATAGAAGGTTTTTTAAATAGTTTGAATAGGTGATAAGCATGAAGACATTAAAAGAAAGACAATTAAATAAAGAATTAAAACTTGTTGTTAAATCTTTAGATATTGATAAATATATTAGTATGTGCAAGTCTAATAATAAAGTAGATGCATTTATTAAAGATTATGCTAAGTATAATCGTATTGATTATCAAGAAAGCCAGCTGCCATACGTTGTTAAAATGCCTAAATCATTAATAACAAGTGAAATGTTATATAAATTATTAATTAATAGTACAGATATACCTAAAGATAGGGAATCTACTTATTATTGGTTATTAGATGATAAGCATAAAGTCTCATATTTTAAATATATTTTATTGTTTGATGATTTTAAATATAGAGACTTAAGTACTGCTAGTTATCATGCTAGTATTAATGAAGAAATATTTGAAGAGGCAGAAAAACTAAATAAGGTATTTGATTTGTTTATTATTTACAAACTTAATAATTACACAAGATATTTATTTATAAAATATATTGAGAAAAAACACTCTAGATATTTTGAATTTGTAGAATCATTAGGCGTACTTAAATATAAACTTAATACGGTTGAAATATGTGATTTTTTAAAGATGATGCTTAATAAAAGAATTTGTGATGATACTAGTGATTACGTTTTAAAGAAAAAGGCTATAAAAAATTTAGCAAAAATTGCATCACCACATATTGATTTAAATAAGGTAAGAATTACAGTGCAATCACTTCCAACAGGTATAGATTTATATACTTTATATGTTCTTATATTTAAAGATTTTGGTATTACTAATTCACGCTTTATGGACGTATGTATTAATACTCAAAAACTTGCTTTTAATTTTAGCTTTCTAACTTTAGATGACTTTAAAAAGTTTAATAAAGAGCAATTAAAAATGATACTTGAATATGGTCGTGTTGGGGATTTAAATAATCATTTGTTAAATATAGATGATTATAAGTCAGTAATTGATAAAGATTTAGCTAAAGAAGTAATAGATAGTATCTTAATTGATATTAATCCAGATACTATAAAATATGATTTAAGGCATTCTCATAATGCTGGTTTAAATAAAGATTATTTAAAAGATATACTTATAAAACAAGATAGGGTTGCAACTTTAATTAAGTATTTAGATGATAATATTAAAGATGAGTACATAGATAAATTAGTAGATTGTTTAATAAAGCAAGAAGACTATGGATA
>CADBMO010000048.1 GCA_902795755.1 uncultured Erysipelotrichaceae bacterium
ACTAAATAATTAGCTACTTTTAGTAGCTTTTTTTAAATTTTTATAGTATAATAACACCTTATATTTAAAAAGGAGGTGTTTTTATGGGTGTAATTGATATTAAAAATTTATCTTTTAGATACAAAAGAGATTTTATATTTGATAATTTTAGCTTATCAGTTGAAAAGGGATCTTGGATTACTATAGCAGGTCCTAATGGTTCTGGTAAAACAACACTTGTAAAAATACTTGCTGGATTACTTAAGAATTATTCTAGTATTAAAATTCTAAATAAAGAATACAATAAAAAATACGAATTAGGTATAAGAAGTGAGATGGGTTTTGTATTTGATGTGCCTGAAAATTATTTTGCTTGTGAAACAGTAGAAGACGAATTAGCATTTGCACTAGAAAACATGGCTGTAGCACCTAAAACAATTAAGAAAAAGGTAGATGAAATGACTAAGTTATTTAACTTAGAAGAATTCTTAGATAAAAACCCATATGAATTATCAGGTGGCGAAAAACAAATAGTTGCACTAGCTTGTGCATTAATACTAGAACCTAGAATACTGGTATTAGACGAAGCTTTATGCATGGTTGATATTAATAAAAGAAAACAATTATTAGATATAATTAAGCGTTATAATACAAAAAAAAGAATAACTGTATTATCATTTACTCATAATTTAGAGGAAGCAATATACTCAGATAGACTTGTTATTTTAAATAAGGGAAAAATAGTAGTAGATGGTGCTTTTCCAAATGTATTTAGAGAAGAAAGAGTCATGAGAAAAATAGGTCTTGAAGTACCATTTATGATTGAATTAAGTCAAAAATTAAAAGTATATAATATATTATCTGATATAGATTTAGATATGGATAAGGTGGTGTCTAAACTATGGATGTAATATTTAGAAATGTCTCTTTTACGTATGACAATAAAACAAATGCACTGGAAAACATTAATTTAACATTAGATAGTAATTTAATCCATGGTATTATTGGGCCAATTGGTAGTGGGAAATCAACTATGCTAGAATTAATGAATGGTGTTGTTAAACCATCTAATGGGAAAGTAATAATAGGTAAATACGATTTATCAAATGAAAATGGAAAGTTTAACTTTAATAAATTTAGATATGATGTTGGCTTAGTATATCAATTTCCAGAAAAGCAATTTTTCTGCAATACCGTTGGTGAAGAAATTGCTTTCGCAGAAAAGATTTTTAAGCAAAAGAATCAAGATATAAAAAGAAGGGTAATAGATGTATTAAAGGTAGTGGGGCTAGATGAATCATATTTATCAAGAAGTCCGTTTAATCTAAATGGTGGTGAAAAAAGAAGGGTTGCAATAGCATCTGTGCTAATTTCAAATCCCGAACTACTAATTCTTGATGAACCAACTATTGGTTTGGATAACAAAAGTAAAAAAAGATTAATGAAATTATTAAGAAGTTTAAAAACTAAATATAACAAGACCATTATAATCGTAACCCATGATGTTGATATGTTATATGAAATAGTTGATAACGTTATTGTACTTAATAAAGGTAAAGTAATAACGGAAGGAAACAAGATTGAAGTATTTAAAAACGTTGAATTTTTAAACAAGAATAATACTCCAGTACCAAATATTATAAAGATAGAGAGAAAAATATATGATAAGTATGGAATTGATTTGGGATATTTACCAGATATGAATTCCTTAGTAAGAGCGATTGCCAATTATAAGGGTGGTGATCAAAGTGAATAACATATCATTATTTAAGTACATAACGGGTAATTCTAAAATACATGTTATGAGTTCTAAGTATAAAATTGCTTATTTCTTATTGTCTTTAATTATAATAGTAGCCTTAAATGATTTGTTATCAATATCATTATTTAGTTTGTTAACACTTTATTTGATGTATAAGACAAAAATAGAATTTAGGCAATACTTTTATAACGTGCTAGTGTTATCACCACTACATTTATTTATAATTGCAATAATAGTAGCATTGACATTTAACTTATATACAGGATTATTAGTTTTATATAAGCTTATAATGGCAACTATATCATTTTTAATATTAACTTTTACAACTTCCCTTAGTGAGATAGCATGGGGATTTGAATGTTTATTTAAAAAATTAAAAGATATTAAGTTTCCTGTATCAAAAACAGCATTAAATATTGCTTTATCAATAAAGTTTTTTTCTACTATGTTTGACCAAGTTAAAACAATTAGAAAATCAATGGCTTACAGAGGGGTACCTTATAATAAAAAGTATCATAAGACCATCAAAAATATGATAATACCTGTTATTTCTTTATCACTAAAACTGTCTAGAAGAATGGTAGCAGCAATGAAACTAAGGTTTTATGGGTACTCATATAACAGAACTAATTATAGAGGTAATAAAGTAACAAAGTTTGATAAGGTGATAATTTTTTGTGAATTTGTTATAATTTACTTATCAATATGGTTGGGGTGGTATAGATGAGATATAAAATAACGTTTTCATATGATGGAAGTGGCTTTCACGGATTTCAAAAACAAAATGGGAAAAGAACCGTTCAAGAAGAAATAGAAAAAGTACTTTCAAGTGTTAATGACGCCCCGGTAAAAATAATTGGAGCAGGAAGAACAGATAGTGGTGTTAGTGCCACGTTTCAGGTTGCACATTTTGATTTTGATAAGGATATTACTTTATATAAGCTAAAAAGTGCACTTAATAGTTATTTACCAAATGATATATATATAAAAAAGGTAGAAGAAGTGTCTAATGATTTTCATGCAAGGTATATGGTTAAGCTTAAAACTTATGAATATAAAATTAATACACTAGAATACAATCCTATACATCGCAACCAGGAGTTTCAGTATTGTAAAACCCTTAACGTTGATAAAATGAAGGAAGCGGTGAAGTATTTTGTTGGGGTTCATGATTTTACATCTTTTGCATCTGCACAAGATAAAAGAGAAGATAAGGTTAGAGAAATAGTTAGTGCAAAAGTATTATTTAAAGATGGTATTATAACAATAGTATTTAAAGGTAAGGGATTTATAAAATATCAAGTCAGAAACATGGTTGGAATGTTAATTAAAATTGGTGAGGGTAAATATGAACCTACGTGTATTAAAACAATACTGGATGAAAAAGATAGAACCAAAGCTAGTATAAATGCACCGGCTGAAGGATTAACACTAGTAAAAATAGAGTATTAAAAAAATAGTTTTCACATTTGAAAACTATTTTATTTTTCATCATCAATTAAATCAACAAGTGTTTTAATACTAATTAGTCCGCTAACACCAACTAATATATATACTATTTTAGAACCAATAGCAGACATTCCACCAAATATTGTTGCAACAAGATCAAAGTCAAATAATCCAATTAATCCCCAGTTTATTGCACCAATAATCATTATAGTTATTGCAATAACTTGTAAAGTTTTCATATTCAGCCTCCTTTATCTAGTTATATGATAATCAAAATATAAAAAAATATACACGAATATTAAAAAAAATATTCCATATAATTAAATGAAAATAATAAAGAGGTGAAAAAATGAAAAAAACAATAATGTTTTTATTAGTATTACTAGGGTTATTTTTGATAACTGGTTGTGGTAAAACAGACAAAAATTCAGTATTAAGAAAAATAAATGATAAATACTGTGATACAAAAGGTTATCAAACAAAATCAGAATTAGAAATATTAAGTGGAGATGACATATATAAATATGATGTTATTGTGTCATATAAAAAGAAAGATTATTATAGGGTATCGCTTTTAAATAAAGAGAATAATCATGAACAAATTATATTAAGAAATAAAGATGGTGTATACGTACTTAGTCCTAGTTTGAATAAGAGTTTTAAATTCCAAAGTAATTGGCCATTTAATAATTCGCAAGGATACTTACCACAGTCTGTTATTAATGATTTACGTAGTGATAAAAACGTTAAAATGATTAATAATAAAAATGCATATGTATTTACTAGTAAAGTAAATTATAAAAACAATATTAATTTAACTCATCAAGAAGTAATAGTAGATAAGGATTTAAATATAAAAAGAGTAACAATATTTGATGATGATGAAAACGTTCAAATGAAAATAACTTATAAATCAACTGAAACAAACGTTAAATTTAAGAAAAATTATTTTGTTCTAGAAAGTAATATGAAGGCTGCGTCTAAAAACACAATAAGTGAAACAGCGAAACTTGATGAAGCTATTTATCCAATGTACTTGCCAGAAGGCACTTATTTAGATAATGAAAAAGTAATGGAATTATCGAATGGTTCAAGAATAATCTTAACTTTTGCAGGGAACAATCCATTTATGCTTGTTGAGCAAACCATAAAAAAGACTGATGATTTTGAAGTGGTACCAACATCAGGAGACATTGATATGAGCACTTTTGGAGTTGCAATAGTAGATGATTCTTCCATAAGTTGGGTAAGTGGGGATGTAGAGTATTATTTGGTATCAAGTAATTTATCAAATAATGAATTATTGCAAGTAGCTAATTCAATATCATCAATACCTGTTTCTAAATAATAAGATGGAAAAAAACTATTAAATGTGTTAAAATATGTTTAGGTGATTTAAATGAAGGAAGAAGTAAAAAAAGCTATAACACTATTAATAGTAGTATTAATTATATTAGGAGCAGTATATGTTGTAACTGAAATGATGAAGGATAATTCTAAAACATCTAATAAAACAAAAACTACAACAACTACAAAATCTTCTGTAAACTTAGATGCGAAATATAGTAATATGATAATACTATCAAAAGTATTTTCAATGCCAGAAAGCGAGTATAAAGTTTTATTTTACTCTAATAAAAACATAAAAGATAGTTTGAGTAAATCTATAGAGTTATATGATTCTAATGAAGATAATATAAAACTATATAAAGTTAATTATGATGAGTCAATAAACAAAAGTGTTTTACAAAATGAAGATAATAAAAGTGCTACAAAGGCTGACGAATTAAAAGTTAAAGGCGTAACTTTAATTACTATTAAAGAAGGAACTATTACATCATATATTACTAATTATGATGATATATTAAAAGCAATGGAGTAATTATTAATTACTCTTTTTTTAATTTATATATTCTTTTTTAATCGATACGTGTTATAATATAAAAGTACGATATAGGAGGCTTAATTATGGAAGAAAAGAAAAAAAATACTAAAAAAGCAAGCAATAATAAGGTAAAAAAAGCCCCAGTAAAAAAAGAAAAAATAATTGAAAAGGCATACGAAGAAGAATTAGAAACTGAAGAATTAAAACTAGATAGTAAGTTTGGTGCGTTTTTAAATGGTAAAAATAGCTTTAAAAATTATGAACTAATAGTTTTTGGTATCCTAATTATAGCGGTAAGTGTTTTTTTAACAATTGTTGTAATTAATGAAACTTCATCTATAAAAAGAACAGTTAATTTAAATAGTAGGAATGCCGAGTTA
>CADBMO010000049.1 GCA_902795755.1 uncultured Erysipelotrichaceae bacterium
AAAAAGTTTAAAAGGCCCTAGCGATTCATTTACTGAAAATTATGAAACAAATACTGGTATGATAAGAAGACGAATAAAATCAGAAAATTTATGGTTTAAAGAGGCTGTTGTAGGTAGTGAAAGTAAAACAAGAATTGCACTATTTTATATGAATGGTATAGCGGATGAAAAACTTGTTAACAAAATATATAAAAAAATATCAAAAATAAATGTTAAATACATAGGAAGTATAAATTATGTACTAGATGCTATATCTAATCAAAATAGGAGTATTTTTCCAACTAATTTAACTACTGAAAGAGCAGATTACGCTTCTAAACTATTAATGGAAGGCAGAATAGTTTTAATGTGTGAAAACTCTAATGAAGTAATAATCTTACCCTGCTTATTCTTAGACTTTTTTAAAAGTCCTGATGATTATTACGAAAAAAGTTTAAACGTTACTGCAAGCAGAATAATAAGAATGTTTGCAATGCTACTTGCAATATCAACTCCTGCATTATACATATCATTAATGGCGTATAACATAGAAGCAATCCCTAGCAAATTGCTTATTAATTTTACAGTCCAAAAAGATGGTGTTCCATTTTCAACAATCTTTGAGGTACTATCAATGAGCTTTATGTTTCAGGTTTTACGTGAAAGTGACATGAGGTATCCTGGTAAGGGAGGGTCATCTATTTCTATAGTTGGAGGTTTGGTGCTTGGTCAAGCGGCTGTTGAAGCAGGTATTGTTTCCCCTATTACAATTATTATAGTAGGTATTGCATCAGTTGCATCACTTGCGTTTTCATCAATTGAGGTAGTTAATTCGATTAGGTGGTGGCAGTTAATACTAATTTGCTTTGCAGCCGTATTTGGATTTACCGGCGTGATGTTTGGCATTTTAATAATACTTGCTATGCTTGTAAGTACAACATCAGTTGGAAAATCATATTTTTCGCCTTTTGAACCTTTTAATAAAAATAAACAAAAAGATGCTGTAATATTTAGTAAGAAAGCAAAACTTAATCCTTCTAACATAATTTCAAAGGAGGATAAATAAATGAAAATAGTTAAAATATTTATAATCATATTCATACTTTTTTCACTTACGGGATGTTTTGATTATAAAGAAATAAATAATTATGCTGTTGTATCTGCTATATCAATCGATAAATCAGATAATGAAAATAAAAAATATACCATAGGAGTTCAAATAATGAATGCTAAAAAGGATGAAGAAGAAGATGCTAGTTCAATAGCCTTTTATAAAGCAAATGGTGATACCATATATGAAGGATTAGAACAAATACTTTTAGATTTACCTAAAGAGTTATATCTAGGTCATAATGAAGTATTAATTCTTGGTGAGGATTTGATAAAAGAAAAATGCCCATTAAATTTTTTAGATTATTTTTTAAGAGATAGTGAGGTTGAAAAAGATTCATTAGTAATTGTTGCAAAAGAGAAAAAAGCATATGACGTATTAAAAATAATTACACCACTAGAAGCAATACCATCTAGAAACCTTAAAGAAACCATTAAAATTGCAGATAATTTTAGAGGTACTTTATCATCCGTTACTTTAGATGAATTCATTTCTAGTTTATCTAATGATGGTGAAGAACCTGTATTACCATCTGTTAAAATATTAGGTAAAAAGAATAAGGGTGAAAAAAACGAAAATGTTTCGCAAAGTGATCCAAGTGCTAAGATTGAAATAGACAAAATGGCATTTTTTCAAAATGGAAGGTTAAAAGGTTACTTAACTAATGAAGAAGAGCAAGGTTATAAAATACTTTCTGATACTGCAAACGGAACATATGTAAATGTTAAATGTGATAAGAACAATTATGCAACGCTTAGAATTGAAAATGGAAATACTAAAGAAAAACTATACTTTAATAATAATACTCCAATAGTTAATTTAGGTACAAATTTAACTGGTAGATTACTAGAATATAATTGTAAAGCTGACTTTCTAAAAAGTGAAAAATACATAAAAAAACTAGAAAATGATGCTAGCAAAAAAGTTGAAAAGTTAGCTAAAAAAACAATAAAAAAATTATATAAAGATAATTCATCTGATGCTTTAAAGTTAGGAGAAAAATTTTATAGTAAGAAGAATAAATATTTAAAAAAGTACAACATAAAAGAAAAAGAAATACGTAAATTAATTAAGTTTAAAATAAATTCAAATGTAACTATAGATAGAATTGGACTAAGTATTAAATCTGTTAAGGAGGTATCAGCTCATGAATAAAAAGGTATCAAATATTCAAATGGGTATGCTCCTTACCTTAACTATTTGCGGATATTTTTTAGGTATGAGTGATATCATACTTTTAAGAACATCAAAAAGTGAAGTAATAATATCTATGATACTAGGAACCATAATCGGACTTATACCCCTTTTTATGTATCTAAAAATTAATAGTACGCATCCTAGTTTAAACATATATGAAAAATCTATTAAGTTGTTTGGTAAAAAAATAGGTGGATTTATAAACGTATTAATGCTTATATCTTACACTTCTATATTTTGTATAGCAATTAGAACAATAATATCTTTTACTATTACAAAATACTTAGAATCAACACCATATTTAATAGTTGGTCTTTTGGTAGTAATATGCTGTTTAGTTGCAGTTTTTAAAGGTTTAGAAGCAATATTAAGACTTGCTAGAATATCATTTATAATAACAATATTTTTTGCACTTATAATAGAAATATCAATTATAGGTTACGTTAATTTAGACAATTTATTTCCTATATTCATATCTAAAGACCACATATCAAATATTATATATGGATCACTTTACTTTGCTGCAACTTCATCATTTTTAAGTGTACTTTTATTATCAATTAAAAAAGATAGCGTAAAAAATAATAAAAACTATAATAAAATCGCTATACTGTTTTATATAATTGGCTGTTTAGGTCTTACACTTGTTATGTTTTTTATAGTAGCATGTTATAGTTATAAAATGTCATCATTATTTAGATATCCAGAGTACACCGTACTTAAAAAAATAGGATTTTCATCATCTGAACTACACTTAGAAAACTTACTCGCTTTTAGATGGGTATTTTATTCACTAGCACTTGCTTGCATGTCTCTTTTTGGAATTGAAACAGGCATTAAAATATATAGTAAAAAAATAAAGCTAAATAAAATACTTTTAATAGTAATTGGAATTATATCAATAGAGATAAGTAAATATTTACTAGGAACCGTACCTAAAGCAATATTAATAATGAAAAAATATTATATACCATTTGCCGCAATACCAATGTTTACATTACTAACTATTATTTTTATAAGATGCTTGTTCGTAAAAAATAAATAATATATAATATTATTGGTGATTTTATGAGAAGTACTGATGCATTAAACTTACTATATAAAGACGTTATTAATGATGACAATGACTTATTAAAAAAAGAAAATAAGTGGGTACTTCACTGCTTTTACGTGGGCGTTGCATCAGGTAGGATTGCACAAAAGTTAGGCATCGATAGTGATTATGCAAAAGCACTTGGATACGTTCATGATATTGGTAGAAAAATATCTCATCCAAGACATGTACCTGAAGGATATAAATACATGATAGAAAATGGTTATGAAAAAGAAGCAAGATCTTGCATTACACATTCTTTTATTAATAATGATATTAACTTAGTTGCAGGAGGAGGCCCTAATACTCCTGAAAAAAGAAATTTTATACAAAATTTATTAGATAAATATGGTGAAGCTACAATATATGATAACATTGTTCAATTATGTGACTTATTTTGCCTAGAAACTGGTTTTACCACAATAGAACACCGGGTACTTGATGTGTATAGAAGAAAAGGCATATACGATAATTCAAAAGCTCATTTTGAAGCCACTTTAAAGTTAAAAGAGAAATTTGAAAAGAAAATGAAATGCAATTTATATTATCTATTTCCTGAAATAAAAAAAGAAGACATTCTAAGCATTCAAGATGACTATAATGAAATAGAAAATATGTTAAAAGGAAATATAAAAAGAAGATAATTAATTATCTTCTTTTTTTCTTATCCAATAATCATTCTACTTAAATGTACTTTTAAATAGTTTATCAAATTTTTCTAAATCAATTGTTGTTGCAACCTTAATATTACTTTTATCAGTTAAAGCTACATAACATTGTCCTTTTTTTCTACCATTATCCATTACCTTAACACTACATGGTTCAAAATGTAATATTGATTTATCTATTGCTGGTAATAATGTTGCAGGATCAGGATTAACAAGACAATCTCCCTCACCCTTTTCTTTACTAAAGTCCATATATTTTTCGGCAATAGTTCCAACAAATCTAGAAACTTTATCCTGAGATAATCTTAAATTTAAAACATAGTTTTTATCAATATGTGCTGCTATACCAATTTCGTGAGTAATTAGTTTTATATCTTCAAAGTCTGATTCCAAAACTAGTCTTGCAGATGCAGGATCAGCATTAACATTAAACTCCATATATGGATCTTTATTATCAGGATTATACGTAGTCCCCATTATTAATACATGTTTTATTCTATCAACTACTTTTGGATCTTTTTTTATAGCGTTTGCTAAATTTTTAAGTGACCCAAAACAAATCATTGTTAAATCATCTTTATATTTTCTAGATGCCTTAATAATAAAATCCTCAGCTCTTACACCTTCGTATCTTCTTCTACTGGTATCAGGATAAACTAGGTATCCTAATCCATCTATACCATGGGCATATTCAGCAGTATTATGTTCAATAACTTCTTCATGTTCACCTTTATACATCTTTATGTTGGACCCTAATATATCTTGTATTATTTTTAAATTTTTAGAAGATTTAACTTGAGGTATATTACCACTTGCTAGCGTAAGCCCTATAATATCCATATTATTTTTTACAGCCATACATATTGCTATTGCATCATCCACTCCAGGATCTGTATCAATAATATACTTCATTTTATTCACCCCTATTATATATTTATTATAATATATTTTTCATAAATATTGAAGAATAATATTTGTGAAATGTAAAGTAAAAAAGAAGTTTTTTAAAACTTCTTAATCCATTTCTACTATATATAATTTTTTTCCATCTTTTATCAAAGTTAAATTAGCAGTAGTTTCATATCCTAAATCTTTTTCATAATCCCATGATATACTTACGTTATATGCCTCATATTCCGTACCCTCTGTCTTTTTATTCACTCTTTTTGTTGTGGTTGCATTAATGTCTTCAACTATATATGTAGTTTTTTCAGTATTAACACTTGTTATTTTACTAACAACTGGTAGTTTTTGAGACCTACCCTCTTTTTGCTCAACATATCTATAAAAAGTACCTCTAGCTTGTTCTATAAAATTATCTTTCATAGAATCCTTAATGAATTGTACTCCACCAATATCGTTTTTAGATAACTTATTATCAAGTGTATAAAAATCAATTATAAAAAGTTTAGATATAGTTTTAGCATATGAATCATAGTTAACGTTTTTCTTAGATAAGATTTTATCCAATTCATTAAAAGTAGTTTTATATAGTTTTGTTTCTTTATTATTTAATTCGTAATCATATTTATCAATTCTTTTAATAACTTTTGGTTCATCTGATTCTTTTATATAATTTTCATAAACATAATATGCACCAATTGCTATCAATACAATTAATATTAATATTAATAATAAACGTCTAATTCTTTTCATCTTTTTTTGGAACCTCCAAATCATATACAATTATTGAATTTGAAACATCCAACAAAGTATCAGCGTATTTATTATTCTTTATAACTTCTTCTGTTTCTTCATCACTTATTTTTTTGTTATGCAAATTCATATATTCTTCTTGTTGTGCATTATAATATAAATCATTAGTAACCCAGTTACCATTTGGAAATACTACAATATTATCATTCCTACTAAATATATCATGACCTAAGCCATATTTATATGAAAAATTAAACATGTTTGCAAGCGTTGGCATTGCATCATACATACCCATAACTGTTTTAACTTCTTTATTTAACTTTTTGTTGTTTTTACTATTTTTAGTCCAAATAATAAGTGGTACTTTTCTATTTAATTCATAATTATAATAATCTACTTGTGTATATCTTTCATCATCACTATCATATAATTCACCAGTTTCAAAATCATAATTATAGAAATATCTATATTCTTTTTTAGATATTTTTGCATCATGATCACCATAGATTAATACAACTGTATTCTCTAATAATCCAGCTTTATCCATTTCATCAAAGAATACTCCTAGAGCATAATCTGCATAATGTACTCCCTTAAAGTATCTACCAAGTTCTCTACCTTCCATGTAAGGTAGTACCTCCTCTTTTTCGTTACCATCCTCATCAACTACTTTATGCTTATAATCAACGGTATAATCTCCATACTTATCTTCATCTTGCCATGGAGTATGATTAGTTAAAGTAATAAGTGTTGAGAAAAACTTTCCGTTTTTATTACTAATCTTCTTTAATTTTTTAACTGATTGTTTAAAGAATTCTTCATCAGACAATCCCATACCAATTACTTTACTTTCATCAGAATAATCATATGAATCACGTGCATAAAACTTTTTATAACCAAGTGTTTTATGCATTACATTACGATTCCAAAACGATGCATTATTAGCATGCATACTTGCAGTAAAATAGCCTTTAGCTGCAAATATGTTAGGCATTGCCTCATACGTTCTTTTCCAGTAATTAACAAACACCGTACCCGTAGAAGATGGTAATAATGATGTGTTAAACGTAAATTCTGAATCACTAGATGTTCCAACACTTACCTGAGGATAATAATTAGAGAAGAATAAACCTTCACTTGCAATCCTATTTAAGTTTGGCGTTAATTCTTTGCCATTAAATGATAAAGACATGTCATGCGTCATTATACTTTCCGCATGAATAATAACTAAGTTCTTTCCCTCAAAAATATTAGTATACTCATTATTTTCATGAGTTTCATTTTTTTCTTTTTCAGCATAAAAATCTCTAACTACTTTAGCAGCTTTATCATAACCAAACAAACTAGTAAACTTAGATTGAGTACTCTTAATTGCATCATTTAATTGATATACATATATACCAAATCTTTGAACTAAGTATTCTCTATTCCATTGTTTTTTTAATCTACCATAATCAGATGGTGCCATAAGCATTATTGTAAGAACTGTCATAACAGCACCCATTATTACAGTATTTCCAAACCTTTTTTTGTTTCTTTCAATTTTTTCATTTTTCTTATAATATGGTGTATTACAAAGTACGATATGAACTATGGTTAAAACAATAGGTGGGAATATTAATATCATATCCTTAAAATGAATTAATCCAGTCACTATGTCTCCATCCATATCACCTAAAAATGATGCTGTTGATAGTAATGAAAATGATGCAAATGACACATAATTCTCATAATATACAGCATTTACTACACAAGTTGCTGTCATAATAATTGTTAAAGGTAATAATACTATGAATTGCTTTTTAGTCTTTAGTAAATATGCAAAAGATCCTACAACAAATATAAATGCTAAATCAGATATTATTGCAAGTGGGTTAAATAATGATCCCATTGTAACAACTCTAAGTAACCATGATGCAATTAGATTAACTAATACATATGTAACGAATAATATATTTGTTTTTAAGTATCTTATAACACTTATTTCTTTGTATCTCTTTTTAATTTTTGATATAACTTTATTTATTTTTTTCTTAATATTATTAGTAAACTTATTCATTTTTACCTCCAATAATCATTACAATTATATCACTTTATAATTATAAAGTAAATTAAAACAAGAGCTTATTGCTCTTGTTTATTTCCAAATTTATATTTATTCATTGTCATTCCAAGTACAAATATATAACATATCCAATATATCCAAATCATTAAAATAATTAAATTAGATAAGTTACCATAAAGTTTAGAATAATTTGCTATATTTGTAACATAAAATGAAAACACATAAGTTGTTATAACCCATACAGAGGTAGTCATTAAAGCTCCCTTATTAACACTACTACTTGGTATAGGTACATTTGGTGCTAAAGTATATATTACTTTAACAGTAAAGAATATCATAAAGAATACAAAAGGCCATTTTATAATCTGATATATTGTATAAACATACGGATGAATATTTCCATTAGTCTCTTTTATATACCATAATATTCTACTTCCAATTGTTAATATAAGCAAGACCGCTAAAACAAGTAATACCAATATAATTAGCATTATTATTGCTTTAATTCTCGTTCTAAAGAAATTTCTTTGTCTACCACCATATATTTCTGTTGATGCAATAATTATTGAGTGTGTTGCTTTAGATGCTATATATATTGCAGTAACAATAAATACAATATCTAATGCTCCTACTTTTTGACTTTCTAAAAATGATAATATTACATCTGCAAATCCCTTAGGAATATAATGTGTAATAAATAACGTAACACCTTCAAAACTAATTGATAGTTTTGTAATTAACATTAACATTACACTGACAAATGGTATTAATGACAATATTACAAAGAAAGATATTTGTCCTGGTAATATAGACATTAAAGGAGTACTCATTAAACTTACGTTTTCTTTAACTTTACCCTTTATCTTTTCCCTTGTTTTATTCATAGTATCACCTATTTTTTATTATTTTTCATTTCCTTACTTGCTCTTATTTCTAATACAGCTTCATTTATAGCATCATCAATTGATTTAATATCATCTTCAATCATACTATAACCAAGAGTTGCACCAAATCCATATGGTAGTTCTCCTAATTCTTTATATAGTTTTCTCATATAAGTCACTACCTTGTTCTTTTCATAACCAACCATATAAATTAAATATTCGTTACCATCAGTTCTAATTATATCACTTTGTTCTAATTGGTTTTTAATAAGAATATTTGCTGCTTGTTTAAGAAGCTTATCTCCCTCTTCATGACCATAGACATCATTTATATGTCTTAAGTTATTAAGGTTAATAACGATAATCGCTTGTGGATATATAGCATTTTTCTCCCACTTATCAAAGTTTTTATTTAAATAATGTCTATTTTTAAGTGAAGTTAATGGATCAATATATCTAACTATCTTATCCTCTTTATTTGCACGCTTAATCTTGATTTTTTTCTTAGTAAATAACCAAATAATCAATGCAACTACTACTATTACAATAAAGTATATAAACCCGTGTGATACTTCTTTAGAATCTCCACTATAATCATTCCATGCTTGATTATATATTTGTTTATAGTTAATAGTTTCCATATACGCACTAAATAATTTTACAAAAGTTTCATTTTCGTTAGTATTTTTAATAATAAACCCATGATCTAATTTTTCTTTTCCGTTATAAATAACTTTATAACCACTTAATCCCTTGTTTTTATATAAATCATAAGTATTTTGATCAACTATTACAATACTATTTTTATTTATCTTACTTAATAAAGTTTTAACTCTATCATAAGATGTTACTTTTGCGCCTACCTTTTCATTAAAGTATTTTGCCAAAGTAGTTTTAACCATACTAACTTGTAGTCCTTTTAATGATTTTGCAGAATTAATAACAACATCTTCCCTATTTTTCTTAACTAATACAACATAATCATTAGTATATGGTGAAATAGTCTTGCTATATTTACCAGTTAATTCAGTAAAATCATAATAACTAGATGCTAAATCTATTTGACCTTTATTTAATGCAACTGTTAAATCTTTAACACTTCTAAACTTTTTATAAGTAAAGGTTGCATCAGTTAAATCACTAAATAATTTTAAATATGTACTATCAAGACCAATCAATCTATTATTAACCATATTTGAATATGGATCATTTACTATGTAACCATAAGTATATGTTTTCTTAGAAAAATCATCCTTTGATTTTTCAGATATATTGTTTTGTTCTAACAACATATTGCTTAATGAAGAATCATACTCTTCTTCTAAGTAATCTTGTTTATACTCTATAAATTTTTTAGATACAATACTCTTTAAAGTATCATCCTCACTTTTTGCCATAGATAAAACATATGATTCTTTTATCTCAGTAATGTTATACACTATATGATAATTATTACTAATAATGTAATCATAATACTTAGTTTTTGGAACTGCTATATAATTAACTTCATCATTTTTTAAAGCATCTTCTACTTTACTAATACTATCGTAAGAAGTATATGAATTACCTGATGATAAATAAAAACTAACTAATGATAAATCTTTATCTAATAAACCTATCTTTTTGCTCATTATTTCACTAGGATCAGATATTTTATCAGCATCCTTACCAACTAATACATAATAGTCATTATAAAATACCATTGCATCTTTTGGCAAAGACTTAATTTTATTATTTGGAACTATCCAAAAATATAAACTATTTTTTTGTACATCCTTAGATGAATCATATGATATTAAATTAAATGATAACTCGGTTTTATCTTCCATTTTCTTAATAAAATCAAAGAATACACCTTCTCCATCACTAGTAAAAACAGGAATATCATTAGGTATTGAAACGTTTATAACTTCCTTTTTATTTTCCTCTATCCATCTTTTTTCAGTTAAATTAAGCGATGTATTTTGCTTACCTGAACCATTTGATACTATTAATATAATAAGTATTACAACAAGTAGGATTATAAACCCTGCTACCAACCAATTTTTATTTTTTTTCTTTTTCATTACTTTCACCTCTAAAACGTATCATATGATACTGAATCCTTAGATTTATGTTTATAACCAATTACTGGATATTTCATCGTTCCATCTTTAGATTGTTTAGCATATAACTCAATATCATAGTAACTTTTTGTATCTTGATCTATATCTTTTACTATATCATTAAACTTAGTTTTGATATCGTCAGTAGATAAACTACTATCAAAAGTTACGAAAAACTTTATTAATCTACCTTTTAGCTCTACCTTACAATCACTAACTTTATCCATCTTCTTAATTTTTGATTGCCATTTATCTAAATTCTCGTCTTTTAGTTTATGATCTTCTATTCCATTTAATCTAACTCCATATACAGATTTTTCACTTTTAGAATAGAATAAAGACTTATATAGTATTATTATGAATAATAGTGCAACCAAAACAATTGCTGCTATAGTAACTTCTCTTTTATGTTTCCTTACAAATCTTTTAATCTCGTCCATGTATCAATCACTCCTATACGATAAATATTATACTATAAATTAAATATAATTGCTACTTTTATTAAAAAAATAGGCTACAATTTTTGCAGTCTATCTTCATAAAACCTTATATTTAAACAAATAATTATTTTATTTCAGGCATATCATTTTCAAACAATACATCTTTAAGAACATCAACATTTTGTTCATGACATAACTCCTCATACTTATCATCCCATGATAATTTATATGAATCATTATAATCCAATCCTAATAATTCCATATATTTATCAATAACTTTCTCAAAATTAGCACCATCATCTTTAGATTCGATTTCAAGTGCAAGCCCAAATGGATATTCATCAAGAGCAATTTCTACCTCACTATTCGAAAAAGTAGTTCGATATCTTTCATAACATTCAACCTGATTCATATGTAATACATTATTTAATAAAAATATTAAATTATCATACTCTAAAGGATTTATACTTAGTTCAACTTCTTCTTCAGTATTAATCTTTACATCACTAGTTTTAGGTAATCTTCTTTTCCAACTAATCATTAACTTACTTTCAGTATCACATTTAGATAATCTAACTCTAAAACGTCCATCTATCTTCTTAGAATAAAAATCAAACTCTTTATTTGGATGATTATACTGAATAGTTTTTTCATACTTCTTTCCATTACATTTTAATATTTGTATATCATTTAATGTATTATACCAATTACTATACTCGATCTTTGGATAATAAAACCTTATTTCGTGTTCCATAATTACACCTCACACATATTTTACCATAAAAAAAGATATCTACTGATATCTTATTTATTTTTAGTCATTATAAATCCTACAATACCAACCACTACTATTATCATACCAATGATTAGTATTCCGCCACCATTTTTACCATCTGCTGCTTGTTCTGCAATCGATGCAGTATACATATAGTTATATAAATTAAGGGTTAGTTTGTCATACATATTCAAATTCTGAGTCATTATTTATCCTCCTTTTTAAATATATATTTTTCATTACTAATAGCATCTTTTTCTTCTTTATCAATAGTAAAATAAATTAAGTACATTACAAATGTTT
>CADBMO010000050.1 GCA_902795755.1 uncultured Erysipelotrichaceae bacterium
GATGCAAAATAACATGCAAATGAATCAAGGAATGGTGCCAAATAATATGAATGGGCAAATGATGGATCCAAACATGATGCAAAATAATATGCAAATGAATCAAGGAATGATGTCAGGTAATACGGGTCAGCCTAATAATGGAGTGTTTGATCCAAATAGTTTTGGCAATAATTAAATATAAGGGGAAACGAAATGAATTTAAGTTATGATACAGCGGTAAATACAACATATGCTTTAACTGGTATAGCAGCAATAATATCTATTATATTTTATTTATTTATAGGTGTTGCAATAATAATTACCCTTATTTCTCTTTTTATGATTTATAAGAAGGCAAGAAAAAGGCCAATTGCAGCGATAATACCAATTTGGCGTGAGTTAGTATTATGTGATATTGCTGATAAAAAATGGTGGTACATATTCCTACTTTTAATACCAATTTATAATATATATATATTATTTATATTATTTAAAGAATTGGCAAACAAATTTAATAAATCTGCTGGTTTTGCAGTTGGTATGATAATTCTTCCATACGTATTTTTACCAATATTAGCATTGAAGTGTAATTATAAAAATGAAAATATTATGGTAGAAGCATCTGAAAACGAAGATGAAATTGATGAAGATGTAATAAAAGAAATAGATAAAATTGAACCAATAATACCATTTGATAATGATGAGGTTTTAGACATTCATGAAAGTGAATAAATCAAAGAGTTTTAAACTCTTTTTTTTTGGTTAAAATAATTGTATAATTATATTAGGTGATATATATGAAAAAAATAGTACTAGTTGATGGTAATAATTTATTATTTAGAAGCTATTATGCAACTGCATATTCTGGTAATTTTATGAAAAACTCAAAAGGCTTCCCAACTAATGGATTATATGGATTTATAAATATGATTAATAAAATTATAAATGATGAAAAACCAAAATATATGTTAGTTGCGTTTGATAAAGGTAAAACTTTTAGGCACGAAAAATATAAGGATTATAAAGCTGGTAGAATTGAAATGCCTAATGAGTTAAAGCTGCAGTTTCCAAAGGCAAAGGAGCTTCTTAAATACATGGGTATTAAATCATTCGAAATAGAGAATTATGAAGCAGACGATATAATAGGTACCCTTGCTAAAGAAGTGGATGAAGAAGACGAATTTAACGCTTTAATAGTAAGTAGTGATAAAGATTTATTACAATTGATATCAGATGAGGTAACCGTTAAATTATTAAAGACAAAAGATTACATAATGATGGATAAAGATAAATTTAAAGAAATATATGGTTTAACTCCAGATAAGATGATTGATATAAAGGCTTTACAAGGAGATGCCTCTGATAATATTCCTGGTGTAAAGGGAATAGGGGAAAAAACTGCTCTTAAACTTCTTCAAGAGTATGGTGATTTAGATGGTGTATATGAAAACGTTTTAAATATAAAAGGATCAACTGGTACCAAATTAATTAATGATAAAGAAAACGCTTATTATAGCAAAGAACTTGCAACCATATATAAAGAAGTACCACTAGGTTTTACGCTAGAAGATACCAAATTAAATGATGGTGATTTACAAGGTTTAAAAAATATGTATGAAGAGCTAGAATTTTATTCATTTTTAAAAAATATGAAGGTACAAAAAAAGTCTGAAGACATAAACTTAATTGATGTTAAAGACATATCTGAATTAGATAATTTAGGAGATAAAGTATCATTTTATATAGAACTTGATAAAACAAATTATCATATTGGTAATATTCTAGGTATGGGATTATATGATGGTAAAAAACTATACTACGTAAGTAAAGATTTAGTATTAGACGTATTAGATAAAATAAATGATAAAGAAAAATATGTTTATGATTATAAAAAACATTATGTGTTATTAAAGAAACTAGGTATGGAATTAGAAAACGTTTCTTTTGATTCATCCATAGCAGCATATTTGCTTAACTACAACGTAAAAGATGATGCTTCATACTTAGCAAACCAATTTGGTTATGATATTCCTTTTTATGAAACTATAAGTAAGGCAAAAGAAATAGATTATGATATAGTTAAAAAAATGGTTTGTGACAAGGCTAAGTTTATATATGATACAAAACCTCAATTGGAAGAAGAAATGCAAAAAGAAGATTGCATGTATCTATTTAACGAAATAGAAATGCCTCTTTCAGTAGTACTTGGAAATATGGAATATGAAGGCATTAAAGTAGATAAAAAAGTACTTGAAGATATGAGTGAAGAATTGGATAAAAAAATCGAAGAGATATCGAATAAAATATATGAATTAGCAGAAGAAGAATTTAATATTTCATCTCCTAAACAATTAGGTGATATATTATTTGAAAAACTAAAAATAGGTACTGGTAAAAAAACAAAAAGTGGTTATTCAACGGATAAATCAGTTTTGGATAAATACAGGGATAGACATCCTATCGTTCCATTAGTTTTAGAACACAGGATGCTTAGTAAATTGCAAAGTACTTATTTAATTGGGTTACAAGGAAATATTTTAGAAGACGGTAAAATTCATACGATATATACCCAAACTTTAACTAGAACTGGTAGACTTTCATCAATTGAACCTAATTTACAAAATATTCCTATTAGAACTGATTATGGAAAGCTAATTAGAAAAGCTTTTTTACCAGAAGATAACTCGGTATTATTATCTAGTGATTACTCACAAATAGAGTTACGTGTGTTTGCACATTTTTCAAAGGTTCCTAACTGGATAGATGCTTTTAAAAATGATATGGATATACATACTAGAACCGCAATGGATATTTTTGGTGTAAGTGAAAAAGAAGTTACTAGTTTAATGAGAAGACAAGCTAAAGCCGTTAACTTTGGAATACTATATGGCATTAGTAGTTTTGGTTTAGCAACAGATATTGGATGTAGCGTAAAGGAAGCAAAAGCATTTATTGATAAATATTTTGAAACCTATAGTGGTACAAAAGTATACATGGATGGTGTTATTAAAGATGCATATGAAAAAGGATATGTATCAACCATTATGAATAGAAAAAGAAAGATTGCAGAGTTAAATAATACAAATTATATTATTAGACAACAAGGTGAGAGAATGGCACTTAATACGCCTATTCAAGGGTCAAGTGCTGATATTTTAAAGAAGGCGATGATTGAAATATATAACGTATTTAAGAAAAACGGTATAAAGAGCAAAATGTTATTACAGGTACATGATGAGTTAATTTTTAACGTTTTGGAAAACGAGTTGGACAAAGTTAAAAAAATAGTTAATGACTGCATGGTAAACGTATATAAATTAGACGTACCTTTAAAGGTTGATATACAAACTGGTAAGAATTGGTTTGAAGCAAAGTAGGTGAAGTATGCCAGAGTTAGCAGAAGTTGAAACAACAAGAAGAGATTTATGTAAGTTAGTATTAGGTAAAACAATTAAAAGGGTGGAAGTAAGATTAGATAAAATAGTTTATCATAAAAAAGATGAGTTTATTAAATCTATAGAAGGTAAAACAATAAATGATATAAAAAGAAGAGGTAAGTGGTTAATTTTTGATTTAGGTGAAGTGTGTTTAATAACTCACTTTAGGATGGAAGGCAGGTTTTACTACTTACCAGTCAACGCACCAATTGATAAGCATGATTATGTATTATTTTACTTTGATAGTTTTTCACTTCATTATAATGATCCAAGGTTATTTGGAAAAATGGAAGTAATAAAAAAAGAAGAAGTTGATAAATTTTTTATTGATAAAAAACTGGGGCTAGAATATACTGACACTAACTTGACACCTAAGTACTTAAAAGAAAAGTTTAAAACGCATCATACGGATATTAAAAAGATGCTTTTAGATCAAAGCTATATAACTGGAATAGGTAATATATATGCAGATGAAATATTATTTGCATCTAAAATTAATCCTAAAAGTTACGCTGATAGATTAAGCAAGAATAAATTACAAAGTATAATTGATAATACAAAAATAGTTTTTGAGCATTCATTGAAATATAAAGGGACTTATCCAAATATTGATGGTAATAGAGGTACTTTTGAAAAGCATTTACAAGTACATAAAAGAGAGGGTGAAAAATGCTTTATATGTGGTACGATAATTAAAAAAGAACAAATAGGCGGAAGAGGTACATACTATTGTAAAAAATGTCAGAAAATGTGTAAATAATTTGACATTTTTTGTCGTTTGTGGTATAATCTCTTTACCAATTACGTGATAGATATATTGATTGGTAATAATATATATTTTGGGGGTTGATACTATGAAAGGAAATTACGTTTTTGAATATGTAAACGAAAATGAATTTAGAAAGCTAGAACGTTCTGTAAAGAAATATAATATGCTAGCATATAAAAAATTGATTTTTGAATACTATCCACAATTAAAAGAAGGTCAATTTTTGGGACAACTTGTAAGTGTAAATAGTAAGGAAAACGTTAAAAACTATGAGTTAAAGTTGCCTACTGATGATTTATTCGTAAGAGTTCATGGAGAAGTTGTTTTACATTATTCTGTTTATGAAAATACTCATACTATTATTTTGGATAAAATAACTCCAGAATCAATTTTATCTGAGGGTCATAGACAAGAACTTGAAGCATATAAAGGCGTAATGATTTCAAAAGCTAATTCTGAAAAGGATAAGTTTAAAATTGATTTATTAAATATGATAAATAACGGTGACTAGTCACTGTTTTTTATTTTTTTAATTTTTTTTGTTTTAGCATATTGCTAAACTTAAAAGAATATGATAATATATAAAAGCAGGCGGTGGTTATGAGCCGTTTGTTGAAATAGTTTGTGGTGGTTATGAGGCCTTATAATATGGACCCATAGCTCAGTTGGTTAGAGCATCCGGCTCATAACCGGACGGTCGTAGGTTCGAGTCCTACTGGGTCCACCACTTGTGCGGGTATGGCGAAATTGGCAGACGCGCTAGACTTAGGATCTAGTGGAGTAATCCGTGGGGGTTCAAGTCCCTTTACCCGCACCAA
>CADBMO010000051.1 GCA_902795755.1 uncultured Erysipelotrichaceae bacterium
AGACAAACTATCACATTTACAGACACTGGTTTGATTTGTGTACATGGCACATTTGTGAAACAATCAGCTTTAAATGAGCATGATGCTGATTTAAGCGAAGATTTGCAAGGTGAATATACTGGAAATGGTATGAGATATGTAGTATATAATAATGGTCTATATGTTTATACAGATGGAGGAAGTACTTATTCTTATTGTCGTCTAACTGAAAATGCGATAGGCATTTATTATATAACTGGATCTCCTTCAACTAATATTTATTGTAAATTCGAAGATAATAAATTAATCAATAAATTTGGCACATTTGAAAAAACATATGTTGATAAGAAAACAGAAATTGATGAAAAATATGCAGGATATTATGTCAGTGGTGTTTTGACTGTTGTTTTACACAAAGATAGTTTAGAATATCATAATGCATCAACAAACGAAGAATCAAATTATTATTTAAATATCGAACAAGAATTATACGTAGTATTAAACTATAATATGGAATATAAATTAGTTTTAAATGATGATAAGATTATATTAGATTGTGAAAAATATAATCAACATATGGAACTAAATAAGATCGATGATCCTACTGTAAATGTTGCTACAACTCAAATTCCAGCAAGATTCCAAAGAACATATCGTTATTATGATGAATATTTAACTTTGAGATATAATACAGTTGAAATTAATTATAATGGTTCTATATCTAATCAATATATCACATTTGATGGACTATATCGTTTTACATATCCAGAATATGGAACTAATGGAATACTTGAATTATTGGATGACGGTGCAATTAGATATAATGATATTAAATATTTACCTGTTGTTAGTTTGGAAAGATATGCAAAAGGGGATATTGATCCATCGTATCAAGGTGGATATATATATAATGATGAGTCCAATAATGAGCACATATCGTTAATTGTGGAAGATACAAAAATTACGATGATTAATGAAGATAAAAGCTATTTAATGGATGTATATGCTTCAAGTGATTATTCTAATGTTTTCTATACTGTACTTGATGATATGAAATATGAATATTATCTAGTATATTCATTTGGTGTTGACAAAGTTACAGTAACTGGTCCACAAATAACTAGAAAGGTCTTCATAAAGGGAGAATGAGTAGGATCAAGTATTGATCCTTCACTTGTTGGTTTTTATGTAAGTGGTGATGAGATTTTTGATGTTAAAAAAACAAGAATCAATAATGATTGGCTTAGGGGTACGGACGTGTCAAAATAGGTAAACCCTGCCATATTAGAACAACTGTGTTGATATGAGATTTTATTCTCAAATCAACACTTTTTCTTTATTTATAGGCAATTATGGTATAATTCAAGTCCCGTTATCAATAAAATTGCCTATTTTTTATTAACTGAAAAAAGCTAATAAAGTGTGTTTACACGAAAGGTATAAATTTTTAATAAAATGCACTAAGAAAAACTAAACATACTTACTTTTACAATATAACTATAAATATGATATAATACTAATTAAATAAAAAAATAAAAATAAATAAAATAGTATGTCACCTTTTGCTATTGTCAAACGTTATTATATGTGAAATGAAAATAAGTGATAATGGCTGGGGGGGGGTAGAAATATGAATTATATGACTAATGATGAATTTAACAGGGTATACAACGCTTATTATAAGTTGTTATTACATGTTGCTTTTGACTATCTTCATAGTAAAAATGATGCAGAAGACGTAATACAAGAAGTATTTATGAAACTATATGAATCTAGAAAGCAATTTAATGATGACGAACATTTAAAGTATTGGTTAATTAAAGTGACAAATAATAAATGTATAGATCATTTGAGACATATCAAGAATAAAGAAATGTTGATTGATAATAATCATATTGATAATTTAAACGGTCAAGATAATAAAGACAATTCCCTTCAAAAAAGAATCCAAGAAGCTATTGATAAACTAAATATCAATGATAAAACAATTATAGTATTATATTATTATAATGATTTATCATTAAAAGAAATATCTAAAGTATTATCAATAAGCGAAGAAAGTGCAAAAAAACGCATTTCAAGAGCGAGGATAAAATTAAAAATTATTATAGGTGATAAAAATGACTGATAAAGAGATTAAAGAATTATTGAAACATGAATATCCAGAGTTTGATAATAAAGGAAAAGAAATATATGAATTAGTATCAAACAAGAGAAAAAGACCTTTTTTCACAAGAAAGATGATATTGATGCCAGTCGCATCAGTAATAATAGCATTATTAGTCGTTCTTGTATTCACATTTAGTGGTAATAAAGGATTTAAGAAAATATGTGATGGTGTATATGTTTCTGCAAGTACACTTGATTTGTCTGGTGAAGTAGATATGAGTATTTGTGAAGGAATAGTTTTAGAGGAGCAAGAG
>CADBMO010000052.1 GCA_902795755.1 uncultured Erysipelotrichaceae bacterium
AAAGGCAACAACAACTACAACTACAAAACCAAAAACTACAACAACTACAACAGTTAAATATGAAGAACCAGAAATGGTTTGGGATGAAATAGATGCAAGTAAAAACTATAACAACGCTCCAACAGCAGTTGCAGCAGTTAAAACATCAACTGAATCTAAAAATGATCCTAACTATGTTGTAGCAATTATCTCTGGTGCAGTAGTTGCTGGTGGTGCTATACTAGTTGCGAGAAAGAAATATAAAGATTCTGAAAAATTAAAAGTAAATTCAAATACTAAAATTTTAAAGAAATAACTATACACACTAGAATGTAAATTCTAGTGTTTTTCTTTGACTATAAAAACAAAATATACTACAATTAAATTAGGTGATTATATGTTGGTAAACGGAATAGATTTAATTAAAAAGGCTAATAAAGAAGATTTTGCAATTCCTGCATATAATATAAATAATTTAGAGTGGACAAAATTTATTTTAGAAGCATGTAACGTTGATAGAAGCCCTGTAATACTTGGTGTAAGTGAAAGTGCAGTTAAGTATTTTGGTGGGTATAAAACCGTTTATAACGTTGTTAATTCACTTATTAAAGATTTAAAAATCAAAGTTCCTGTTGTACTACATTTAGATCATGGCAAAAGCTTTGAATCTTGTAAAGAAGCAATAGATGCTGGTTTTACCTCTGTAATGATAGATGCATCTAGTAAAGAATTAGAAGATAATATTGAAATAACTAAAAAAGTTGTGGATTATGCAGCTCCTAAACAAGTTAATGTTGAAGCTGAATTGGGTGCTTTAGAAGGTGAATATACTAGTGCAGATGAAGCTGAACAATTTGTTACGGAAACAGGAGTTAATACCTTAGCGCCTGCAATTGGTAATAAGCATGGTATATATGATAAAGATTATGAAATAGATTTTGAATTGTTAGGAGAGATATGTAAAAAGGTAAAAATACCTCTTGTACTTCATGGGGCATCTGGTTTAGATGAAAATAAAATTAAAACTGCTATTTTTTGTGGTGTATCAAAGATAAATATAAATACCGATTTACAATTGATATGGTCTAAATCAGTTAGAATGTTTTTACAAACTAATCCTAAAGTGTATGATCCTAGGAAAATAATAAAATCTGGTGAAGATAACTTTAAATCTTTGATTCACTATAAAAACAACATCTTAGGATCTTCAAACAGGGCATTTTAATCACTTTTTATAATAAAAATAATACAATATAATGTATTGGAGGAAATCTTATGTATAGAATAAAAATAAATGGTAACAAACCACTTTCTGGAAATATTAGAATTAGTGGTTCAAAAAATAGTGCGGTTGCGTTAATACCAGCAGCAGTATTATGTGATGAGGAAGTTACAATTGCAAACGTACCTGATATATCAGATATAGATGCATTAGATGAAATATTAAATTATTTAAATGCAAAGGTTGAAAGAAAAGATGATATTATTAAGGTTGATTCATCAAAGATAGAAAACAAATTAATACCAAAAAAAATTGTTACTAAATTACGTGCGTCATATTATTTTATGGGAGCATTATTAAGCAAGTATAAAAGGGTTGAAATGTATTTTCCTGGAGGATGTTCAATTGGTGCAAGACCAATAAACCTTCACTTAAAAGGATTTGAAGCAATGGGGGCAACCGTTACTGAAAATGATAATTTGTTTACGATAACAGCAGATAAATTAACGGGTGCTAAAATTAATTTAGATTTTGCAAGTGTAGGTGCAACAATTAATCTTATGCTTGCAGCGGTTAAAGCAGATGGTACAACAATAATTAGTAACGCTGCTAAAGAACCACACATCGTAAATGTTGCAACATTTTTAAATAATATGGGTGCAAAGATTACTGGTGCAGGTACTTCAGAAATAAAAATAATTGGTGTTAAATATTTACATTCATGTTTTCACGAGGTTGTACCTGATTATATAGAAACTGGAACATATATGATTCTTGCCAGTTTAATTGGAAAAGATTTAACCATTAGTAACATAATACCAGAACACGTAGAAGCATTAATTTCTAAGTTAGAAGATGTAGGTATACCAATGGAAATAGATATTGATAGTATTAAAATCTCAAGACCAGAAAAACTGAAATCAACCAGTATTAAAACTCAAGTTTATCCTGGATTTCCAACTGATTTACAACAACCTTTTGCAACACTTTTAACGCAATGTAAGGGAAGAAGCATAATTAATGAAACAATCTGGGAAAATAGATTTTTAAACCTAAAGGAATTAAACAAGATGGGTGCAACAACAGATCTTTTGACAAATCAAAAGGCAGTTATAATAGGTCCAACTAAGTTAATTGGCAAAAAAGTAAATGCTACGGATTTGAGAGGCGGTGCCTCATTAGTATTAGCAGGTTTAATTGCTGAAGGAAATACCATAATAGATAATGCAGATTATGTTTTAAGAGGTTATGAAGGAATTGTAGATAAACTTACTAAAGTAGGTGCAGATATATCATTAGAGGAGGTTAAGTAATGGAAAAAACAATCGCAACAAATATTAATTATCAGGAAGAATTAAAGCGAGTAATTGACAAACAAATTGCTTTAATTAAAGAAGATGCATCAACTAATAAACTTGCAGAAAACACAATAAGATTTAATGAACTATCGCAACAGATAATTGATGATAAGGATATAAATCCTGTAAAAAGAGCGATTATGCTTGCAACCATAAGTGTTTATACAAATATTTTTATTGATAGTTTAAAAAGGAATAAACAAGCTGAAAAAAAACTAGAAAGATTAAAAAATTTTGAATCAAAGAAGAATAAAGAGTTTAAAAAAGAAAGCACTAAAGTCAAACCAGTTATCTATAGCGATTCTCAATTTAGAATCGGGCCTAAAAAAAGGTAATATATTTGAAACTTCAAAATAAAATAGTATTGAATAAATACTATTTTATTTTGGGGTGATACATATGAAACGTAGATATAAATTATTAATTGGATTTATAATAACAGGAATAATACTTATTATTATTTTTTTAATAACTAGAGATAAAAAAATATATTATTTATCATTAGGTGATTCTTTAGCAGCAGGGCAAACACCATATAATACCATTGAAAAAAGTTATGGTGATTACATAAAAGAATACATAGATGATAGAGGTTTATTAAAGTTTTATACAAAAGATTTTTCTAAAAGTGGATATCGAAGTATAGATGTTTTAAATGATTTAAAAAACAATAGGGAAATAATTGTAGGGAAAGATAAAGAAACAATAAAGCATGCTTTAATAAAGGCTGATATAGTAACGTTAAGTATTGGTTCTAACGATTTGTTTTATAAACTAAATATTGGTAATGAATTTAATTTAGAAGAATATGATGATGTATATAAATACGTGGATGAATCTATAAAAGACATAGATAAATTATTAATGGAACTTAGAAAATCATGCAAAGAACAAATACTAGTGTTGGGTTTTTATAATCCTTTTACTAGCTACTCTGAAGAAATGGCTACCATGGTTGAGCCAGTAATTAAATATGCTAATGATAAAATGGAAAACGTTGTTAATAAATATAAAATGACTTTTGTAGATATTCATGATTTATTCTTATCAAACGATAAGTATTTGCCTGATAAATTTGAAATACATCCAACAAAAGATGGGTATAAAGCAATTAGTAAAGCTATTATTGAATTAATAGATAAAAAAACACTTGCAAAATAGTAAAACACTTGCTATAATAAAGAAGATTTTAAATCTATGACTAAAGAACTAGTCATGGCGAAAGGAGCGGTAAATATGGCAAAAAAAGAAAGTATTTATCAAAAAGCTACTGTAACATGTGCATGTGGTAACACTTTTGAAACTATGTCTACTAATGATAAAATACACGTAGAAGTATGTTCAAAATGTCATCCATTTTATACAGGAGCATCTACAATGAAATCTAAAAAAGGTAGAGCTGAAAAGTTCAATCAAAAATATGGTTTTAAAAATACTGAAGCTAAAGAAGCTGAATAGTATTTTTTCTTTGAAAAATATAGTAAAAATGTTGACAATCAGCTAGAAATAGTGTTATATTATATTAGCTGATTAATTAAGTCTTACTTTAGTTAGTAGGGCTTAAAAATATATCATAAATGAAACACCAGGAAGTGTGTTAAGAAAGGAGTAGAAATATGCCTACAATAAACCAAATTCTTCGTCACGGAAGAAAAAACAAAAAGCGTAAACCAAAAGCACCAGTTTTATTAGTTAGAACTAACACTCTAAAGAAAAAAACTATAAGTGCTAACTCTCCACAAAAACGTGGGGTATGTACTCGTGTTGGTACAATGACACCAAAGAAACCAAACTCTGCATTACGTAAGTATGCACGTGTTCGTTTAAGTAATGGGTATGAGGTTACTGCTTACATTCCAGGACAAGGACACAATTTACAAGAACACAGCGTAGTATTAATACGTGGTGGGCGTGTAAAAGACTTAATCGGAGTACGTTATCATATTATTAGAGGTACTCTTGATACTGCAGGTGTACAAGATCGTATGCAAGGAAGATCTAAGTACGGTGCTAAAAAACCTAAGAAGTAATAAGAAAGGAGAAATAATATGAGAAAAAGACGTGCTGTAAAAAGAGACGTTTTACCAGATCCAGTCTACAATGATAAAGTTATTACTAAATTAATCAACCAAATCATGTTAGATGGTAAACGTGGTAAAGCAGAAAAAATAGTATATGCAGCGTTTGATCAAATACATGAAAGAACTGGAGAAAACGCAAACGACGTATTCAAAAAAGCAATAGAGAATATTACTCCTGCTTTAGAAGTTAAAGCTCGCCGTGTTGGTGGTGCTAACTACCAAGTTCCAGTTGAAGTTAAACCAGCAAGAGCTCAAACATTGATGCTTAGATGGTTAGTTAATGCAGTTCGTGCACGTGGGGGTAAAACAATGGCTGATAAGTTAGCCAGTGAAATCATAGATGCTTCAAATAATACTGGAGCAGCTGTAAAGAAAAAAGAAGATACTCACAAGATGGCAGAAGCTAATAAAGCATTTGCACATTATCGTTGGTAGGAAAGGAAATAAAAGATGGCTCGTGAATATTCATTAGAAAACACTCGTAACATTGGTATAATGGCTCACGTTGATGCCGGAAAAACTACATGTACTGAACGTGTTTTGTTCCATACACATAAGATCCACAAAATAGGTGAAACTCACGATGGTGAATCACAAATGGACTGGATGGACCAAGAAAAAGAACGTGGTATTACAATTACATCTGCAGCAACAACTGCATTTTGGAAAGGTACACGTTTAAACATTATTGATACTCCAGGTCACGTAGACTTTACAATTGAAGTTACTAGATCACTTAGAGTATTAGATGGTGCTGTTACCGTACTTGACTCTCAAAATGGTGTTGAACCACAAACTGAAAATGTTTGGAGACAAGCTACTGACATGCACGTTCCAAGACTTGTTTTTTCTAACAAGATGGATAAAATGGGTGCTGATTTTGCATTTAGCGTTAATAGTATTAAAGAAAGACTTGGTGTTAAAGCAACAGCAATCCAATGGCCTATAGGAGCTGAATCAGATTTTAACGGAATCATCGATTTAGTAACTATGAAGGCTTACCAATATGATGGTAAACAAGAAGAAAATCCAACTGAAATCGAAATTCCAGCAGATTTAAAAGATTTAGTAGAACAAAAGAGAATTGAAATGATTGAAGATGCTGCTGAATATGATGAAGAGTTAATGGAAAAATATTTAGAAGGTGCAGAAATATCTGTAGAGCTAATTAAAAGAGCAATAAGAAAAGGTGTTCTAGCAGTTGAAATGTTCCCAGTAATGTGTGGTACAGCACTAGGAAACATTGGTGTTAAATTAATGCTTGATGCTGTAGTAGATTACCTACCTGCTCCAACTGATGTACCTGCTATTAAAGGTCATGATGCAAAAGATAATGAAGTTGAAGTTCATGCTTCAGATTCAGAACCATTTGCAGCATTAGCATTTAAAATTGCAACTGACCCATTCGTAGGTAGATTATCATTCTTTAGGGTTTATGCAGGAACATTAAAAAGTGGTTCTTACGTATTAAACTCAAATAAGAATACTAAAGAAAGAATTGGACGTATCTTACAAATGCATGCTAATAACCGTACTGAAATATCCGAGGTATATGCAGGTGATATAGCAGCAGCTGTAGGACTTAAAAATACAACTACTGGTGACACATTATGTGATGAAAAACATCCAGTAATATTAGAAAAAATGGTTATTCCTGAACCAGTTATCTCAATTGCTATTGAGCCAAAGAGTAAGGGTGACCAAGAAAAGATGTCTACTGCTCTTCAAAAACTAGCAGAAGAAGATCCAACGTTTAGAGCAGAAACTGATCAAGAATCAGGTCAAACTGTTATTTCTGGTATGGGTGAGTTACACTTAGACGTACTAGTTGATAGAATGAAAAGAGAATTTGGCGTTGAAGCTAACATTGGTAAACCACAAGTTGCTTATCGTGAAACTTTAACAGTTGCTGGTGATAGTGAAGGTAAATACATTAAACAATCTGGTGGTCGTGGACAATATGGACACGTATGGGTTAAGTTTGAGCCAAACAAAGATAAAGGTTACGAATTCGTTGACCAAATCGTTGGTGGTGTAGTACCTCGTGAATACATTCCAGTAGTAGATAAAGGATTACAAGAAGCTATGAAAACAGGTGTTCTTGCAGGATACCCTATGATAGACGTTAAAGCAACATTATTTGATGGTTCTTACCATGATGTTGACTCTAACGAAATGGCATTTAAGGTTGCGGCATCTTTAGCATTAAAAGAAGCTAAAAAACATTGTAACCCTGTTCTTTTAGAACCAATTATGAAAGTGGATATAGTTGTTCCAGAAGAATATATGGGTAACGTAATGGGAGATATTACATCTAGAAGAGGACGTCCTATGGGTCAAGAAACTCAAGGTAACTCATTAAAGATTAATGCATTCGTTCCATTATCAGAAATGTTTGGTTATGCAACAAGCTTAAGATCAAATACACAAGGTCGTGGAACATTCATGATGTTATTTGATCACTATGAAGAAGTACCAAAGAGTATTTCAGAAGACATC
>CADBMO010000053.1 GCA_902795755.1 uncultured Erysipelotrichaceae bacterium
CTTTTAAGTTTGAATTTCCATTATCAATAGTAATACCATGATTTAATTCAGGTATTGTTAAAGTACCCATCCATGGTGAATGATTTATTTTCTTATAAATATAAGTATTATTGTTATTAAGATAACTTTCATCGTGAGTTACTCCATCATCAAGCAAGCCATTAAAACGTTCATTTTCTTTAGTAGCTTCCTTTTCAAAAGCATCAAGCACAATTTTCATTAAATCATTATTATTGTAGTTTTCCATAAAGTTCTCCTTAAATGTCATTTATATTAACATAAAATATATATTTTTGCAAATTACTTTTCACTAAGTATCTCAACATTAAGATTAGTTGCATCAAGCTTTACTTTACTACCAATTGGTATAACAATATTTTCACAATCATGACCAAAATCATCACATTTTAATATTGGAAAATCATATTCTTTCAAATTATTCATGAATACATCTTCTATTTTTATATCATCTGTATCAGCATGATAGTGTCCTATCCATAATCCTTTTATTTTATCAAACACACCATGATATTTTAATACTCCTAAATATCTATCTGCTAAAGAAAAATCGGTTGATCTAGAGTAAACCTCTAAAAATAATATTTTATCATTAAAATCAGGACAATACTCAGTATTAAGTAAAGTAACAATACTAGGCAAATTACCACCTACTATTATTCCTTTTGCACATCCTTCTTTTAAGCATTTATATGGTTTATTATGATCCACATTTCCTAATTTACCATCTACTAGTACTTTCTTAAATTGCCCTAAATGAAAATCTTTTTCAATTTTTCTTACTAAATCAACAACTTCTCCATGATGATATGTTATTAATCCGGTTTTTGCATATATCGCTTCTAAATAATTAGTAGCATCACTATACCCACAAATTATTTTGGGATTTTTCTTTATATTTTCATAATCTATTAATCCTAGCATATTAAAACTATTATCTCCACCAACGGCAGATATAATTGCCTTTACTTCTTTATCAGAAAACATATCATTAATATCATTTGCCTTTGATTTTATAGATGCTGAATAACCATGTTCATTATTATAAATATTTTTAGATAGTTTAGTTTTAAAACCCATATCCTCAAATATTTTAATACCTTTTAACATTGATTCTTTTCTTTCTTTAATAATTGGTTCAGAAGGTGCTATAACTCCTATTGTATCTCCTATTTTTAATTTTTCTGCTACCATACTAGCCTCCATATATTTATATTTTACCATAATTTAAATAATATAAAAACTAGTACGTTTTGCACTAGTTTACATTTTATGTTTGACGTCCTCTTCAACTACTTCTTCAAATTCAAAATTATTAACTTGAAAATGTTTGCTCAATTCATCTTCTAGTACTTTGATATTTACAAAATCTAATTTTAGATTATAAATATCCATATTGCTAACAAATGAATTTACAAAATCCATGTATTCATTTGATACGTCTACTTCATCCCCATCTTTCATACCAAGTTCGCTGAATTTCATTTTTATTTTATTTGTGTAAATATTTAATAATATTCTTTCATTTTCTTCCATTATTCTATCAATTGTTGCTTGATGCTTATCATTTTTTTTCGTTACTGTCGATGCATTTGATATTATGTTTAGCAGCTTATCTATGTTTTCAATAAACCTATATACATAACTATCTTTAATATATTGGGATAAATGATTAATTAATCCATTTAAATCTGCCCTAAAATAGTATTTTGTAAGTTCCTCTTCTCCTACAATCTTTATTAATGCTTGAATATATGGTTGTATATAATAATATGTGTCTTTACCACCAAATAGTTTTTTATCTAAATACGAAGTAAAGCCTTCGTTCAAACCTTTTCCTATATTAAAATTATTAGGATGACGTTGAAAAAATCCACAATATTGAATTTTTCCTTGATTAAATGCTGAACACATATGAAGGAATTCATGACTAAGAGACTTAGCGCCATTGTTTTTTCGTAAATAAATAGTATTTTCTATGTCACCATATGACCCCATAGTTGTATATACGCTTCTTTTATTGTATTTATTAAGTTTATTTTTTTCAGCAATTACTAAATCTTCTAAATTATTATTCATAAATGTTAAATCTACATATGGTAATTTCTCTTTAATTGTTTTTATAATATATTCTAATTCGTCACTATATTTAATTCTTACATCGATTGGTTTCCATTTAGAGCTTTTTTTGATTTGTTTATGAACCTTATCTCTATTTATAACATGACCCTTTATGTAAGTCTTCTCAGAATAAATATTTATTATATATGACAATTCTATAAGTATTAAATTAGCGGCATTTACAAAATCCATAAATATCACTTCCTTTATTTCACTCTACTTTAATAATATCATTATACTTTTTTATGGTCAATAAATATGTAAATTCCTATGTAAAGCAAAAAATAGTACGTTTTGTACTAGTTTTAAATTTTATGTTGTGCTTGTCCTTCTTTAGTTTTCTTAATCTCGTTTAAGTATTTTTCTATTTCACTTTCAAATAAATTCATGTTAATATATGATTTATTTAAGTTTTTATCGCTAATAGACCACATAAATATGTTTAAAAAGGCCTTTATTTCATCTTTTAAGTTTTCTGTTTCTACTTTATCTACTACTAAATTAATAAACATCTTAGTAACAATTTTAGCATTTTCATTAATAATCTTTTCTATGATTTCAACATCTTCTTTTGGATAATAATCTACACTAGATTTCTTATAATATATCAAATACAAAAGCGTATCCATATTATTAATTAGTTTATATACCATAGTCTCATCACAATACTTTGATAAATGATTAATTAAGGAGTTTAAGTCGGCAGTAAAATAATACTTTGCCATGTTTTCTTCGCCTACTATTTTTTCTATAAACATTACGTAAGGTTTTACTATGGAGTAACCATCTTCTCTTCCAAAAAGTTTAGAATCCAAATAAGCAGTATAACCTTCATTTAGTCCTCTACCTATTAATAATCTATTATTTTGATATTGACTAAAACCAGCATAGATTGTTTTACCATTGTTATAAGTAGAGCTTAAATGCAATAATTCATGATTAATTGATTTGCTTTTGTCATCAATCAATATTTCAATAATATTTTTTATTATGTCATACGATCCACCATTATTGATCGCTTTTAACTTGTTTTTTTCTACAATTAAAAAATCTTCTAAGTTGTTATTCATAAATGTTAGATCAACATATGGTAATTTTTCTTTTATAGTTCTTATAAAGTTTTCTACTTCGGCATTATATTTTATCTTTACATCTATTGGTCTAGGTTTTAAACTTTTAGTCACCATTTTAGTTACTTTGTTCTTATTTATAACATGGCCTTTTATATATGTTTTTTGCGAATATACGTAAAATATATAGCCTAATTCCGTTAGCATTAACGAAAGAGCATCATATATATTCATTATTATCACTCCATTATTACAATCTATTTTAATAATATCATGACGTTTTATTATAGTCAATAAATGTGTAAATAATAAGTAAATCAAAAACTAGTACATTTTGTACTAGTTATTTCTTTTTATCATAAGCACTTTTAATAAGGTCACTTTCTTTTAATTCTTCATCAGTTACTTTACTTTTAATAGTATCTTCATATATACTATCTACCAAATCATCTATTTTTCTTACCATATCATTATCCATATAATCTTCTTTGTTTAAGGTAACATATGCTTTCATTGTTTTAGCATCTAAACTTGCATCATGTGAAGCCTTCATTGCAAATTCATATTTTTCTTCTTCTGATTTGTTTGGATCATTAATAATTGATGCCAATCTTAAATACTTTGCTATTGCTATATATGAATAATTGTCATATCTATTAATTTGCTCGTTAAAATGATCTTTATCTATTTTCATTTTATTAAGTACTTCATTTAGTTTTTCTTCATCCATATTATAAATATCTCTATCTAAAATAATTTGATATGCTGCTAAAATAACACATATTTCTTGAGTATGTAAAATTTGCTTAGATACCTTTTCTTTATCTAAAACAACTGAAGGGCTTAAAATCTTAAGTTGACTTTTAACACCTTCATTTCTAAGCTTTTTGCTTTCCTTTGTTATCGCTTTATACTTATTCATTATTATCACCTAGCCTCTTTTCTAGTGCAATTAATAAATCAATCATTTCTTTATGTATTTTCATAAAGTCCATTATTTCTTGTATATCTTCCATAAAACCTCCTACTATACATTTTCATTATATAAAATTAAATAATAAAAAAATAAACAAATCTAATATTAGATTTGTTTATTTAATTGGTATTAATCTATAACATGTATCTCCTTCATAATACTCTATATCATAATTCTTATTAGTTATGTAATTTAAAGAAGGAATATAAGTATCATGAATATTTTTACTTACTTTTATAATATCTTTTTGATATCTACTTTCTAAATCAAACTTTAAATATTCACCATTTGGTACAGTCTTTTTTATCGCATTTGGTAATTGTTTTGAACATCCCAAGTAATAAAGTAACTTATCTTTTTCTTTTATAGAAATAGCATACATACCATTATCATTCATTATTTTATATGTATCATCTCTTTTTGTTTTTTTATATAGTTCTCTTATCTTGTATTGTAAATCTAATCTAGTATCCGCACTTACAACATAACAGTATAGCGTTTTTTTACTTAGTTTTACAACCTCATAATTAACTTCTTTAAATCTATCTATTTTACTAAAGTTTAATCTAGGAAATAATACGGATTTAGTATTATTTTCCCTACACTTTTTAGGAGTTATACCAAACTCTTTTTTAAAGGCTCTATCAAAAGATACTACCGAATTATAATTATATCTATAGGCAATATTAATTATTAAATCATTAGTAGTTACTAAATCTTCATACGCTTTAGATAATCTTCTTTTTTTAATATATTCATATATACTAATTCCAGTTAAAAACGTAAATATTCTTTGTAATATAAATTCATTTTCGCCAACTATTTTGCCTAGTTTTTTATAATCAATCTCACTAGTTAGATTATTTTCTATATAATCTATCATTTCGTTTAGTAATTTATAATTCATAAAACCACCCTATTAATAGTTTATCACATATTTAGATATTTTAAAAATGCTTCACAACCTATTTTTATATCTTCAAATGTTTTATCAAAGTTACCATAATACCAAGGATCTAATACGTCTCTTTTATCGTTAGTAAAATCAAGTAACTTATAAATTTTATTATTATAATCATTACCTACTATTCTAATAATATTTTTTATATTAGAATCATCCATCCCAATTATATAATCAAACTTTTCATAATCATCTTTATTCATTTTTCTTGCAACATGTTTATCAAAATGTATATTATTTTTAATTAATATATCTTTAGCAGGAGGATAAATATCAGTTGGGGTGTATGTGTTTTCACTACTAGTTGCTTTTGATTCAATATAAAATTCTTTTGATAATCCTTTTTTATCTACCATATCTTTAAATATATACTCAGCCATAGGACTTCTACATATATTTCCTAAACACACAAATAAAACTTTAATCATATATTATTTCCTTTTCACACTATCATAATAGTCATAAACCATATTTTTATAATTATTTATAAATGAATTCCTTGTTTCTTCATCTAAAGAGTTTAAATTTAAATATGGTGCCGAATCACCAATTTCAAGTAAAAGAAGATTACCATCAACAGTTTTTAAAAAATCTATTCTTTGTACTCCGCAAAAACCATCATTACATAAGTTAGCAAAAGATTGAGCAATTTCTAATTCTTCTTGGGTGTAATTATATAGATTAGGAATTGGATATACCGGTTTTTTGCTTGGAACAAATTCTAATACATACTGAAACTCTTTATTCAAAAAGTAAAACTCTACTTCTTTTGAAAAATTAATCTTTGGTTGAATTAAATAATTATCATTATTAATAATATCCTTTTTTTCTTTTTCAATAATCCCGTAACCATCATAACCATTTATTGGTTTCATTAATAATAAATCATTATCATTGTAGTTAGAAAAATCATTTATATTAACAGAAGACGGAATAACAGGATAACCTTTTTTATATAATTCTTGTAAATATATTTTACCTTGATTATCAAAAATACCATTTAAATTTATAGTAGGAATTCTTTTGCTTTTTAATCTTTTTATTAAAATATTTATATTATTCTTATGATGTTCATAGTTATCTTTGTTTAAATGCCATATGTTTCTAATTACAATTATATCAAACATATCATCTAATTTTTCATCGTAATTTTCTCGCGTGATTGTTACTTGATGACCATCATTTATAAAAGCTCTTGCAATCATACAATCTTCTTTTAAACCTGGATTATCAATATCTGTAACCAATAATATATTCATATTTACTCTCCAATTATTTCTTCTACTTCACTTGGTAATAAAGCATTTATTCCCATGTTTTTAAATCTATCTATATTTTCTTTTAGTTCATCTACAAACAAAATCTCATCCAATTTACAATTATTGATTTTTTGAATAACATTTACGCCATCGACTTTCATTTCTTGTGACCTTGCCATTATTACTTCAATATCATTACCATAGTGCTTATGAACAAATTTTTCTTTTGCTTTTAATTGAAATGAAAACTTCATACCAGATAAAACATATAATTTAGTACCTTGTTTTCTTAACATATCAATAAATTTATATAATGAATCTGACATATCACATACTTCTATTTCATCATAATAATTATCAGAATTTAAATAAGCATTTTTATAAAAGTCTAAAAATACATTATAATCCTTATTTCTTTTTTCAGAATACTGTTGATCACGATGAATAGCAAGCGTATTATCAAAATCAAATATTGCAACTTTAATTTTTTTTAAATATATATTCATTTTATTACTCCTACTTTGATAATCTTTGTACTTCTAATGTATTACCTGTTTTTATATCTATTTTAAAAATACATCCATTTATCATACAATTTGTATCTTTAGATAATATTGAATCATCTTTTAATTCTTCTACAAACCTTCTTGTTTCAAAATCTAAATCATACCCTATAGCAGAATTAATAGGACCACACATACCAATATCGGTAATATATCCAACTTTATTATATAAAATTGATTCATCAGCAGTTTGAATATGAGTGTGAGTACCATAAATAACACTTACTTCGTCTTTTAAATAATGTGCTAATACTCTTTTTTGATTACAAAATCCTGCATGAAAATCTATAATTCTTATTATAGTATCATCATTTATATTGTCAAATATTTTTCTTGCAACTTTAAAGGCATTGTATTTAGGTTTCGGTACACAATCTTTACCCATTAAATTACATACAAATATTTTTGCACCTTTACAATTAAATGTATTATATCCTTTATTTAAAGAAGTATCGTCAATATTAGCTGGAATAATTAATCTATCGTCATTTATAACATAAATACCATTATTAGAAAAAGTATGATTTCCCATCGTAACAACATCAACTCCAGATGCAATTATACGATCAAATAATTCTTTGGTTATTCCCCTAGCTTTTTCTGCATTTTCTCCGTTTGCTATTACAAAATCTATGTGATATTTATTCTTAATATCTCTTAATTTATTTTCTAATTTTATAACAGCATTTTCACCAGTTATATCTCCTAATGCAAGTATATTTATATAATTCATTTATACCACCATCCATTATAATTTTATCATAAATACAAAAAATAATTTAATTGTAATTGTATCTTATTCTAAGATTAATCATTTTCTCTAAATCCTCAAAATAAAGTCGTCTGATTACTTTCATTAAAACTATTTTCTATAATCTAATTCTATTATATCTTTTCTTACTCATATAGTACTGACTAAATGAATATATAAAGTATGATAACCACACACCTATTACTCCAAAATAATATGAAAATACAAATGCTACAACTATCTTAAGTATCGAACTTATTAAATTCCTATTTGCTAAAAATTTAAAATCTTTTACACCTCTTAGATAAGCATAGTAATAGATTGAAATAATATTTAAAATAACGTTAATAATTATAATAGGCATTATTTCATAGAAAATATTAATTTGGATACTATCTTTAAAATATAACTTTGATATTATAAATGCTATTATCATTATTAATAAAGGAGCAAAAACGAAGAAAAACTTTTGTATTTGATAACTAACTTTTTTTAGTTGCTTATATAGTTCGTATTTACGTGACCCCTGTATTTTGCCAACATTTATAGTAATACCATTTTGAATGCCTGAAATAAAATCTCTATAAATATCAACCATTTGTGAAAGTAAGACATGAACAGAATACTCTAGTGTTCCTATATTTGCAACAATAAGATTCATTATTAAAAAATCTACTTTTGTAATTAATCTTTCAAATGTATTCCATTTTATATAATAAAATATTTTCTTTATTACTTTATATTTTATTTTAAGTGTAATATCTTTCATATTTTTTAATATTAAAAATATCATAACTATTAAATCTATTAAAACAGTTATTAATGCAACACCATTTATTCCATAACCCATTTTTATAACAATAACATCTAATATAAAGTTAATAAATAAAGAAACTATTTTTATATAAAGTATAAACTTAGCATTCCCTTTAGTTCGTTCATATCCACTTAATATAGTGGATACTGTTAAAAATGAAAACCCTAATAACCTAATAAATAAATATACTAAAGCTTCTTTTGGAACATTAAACAAACCAGGCAAAACTGGACTTATAAAAAAAGTTATTATCCCTAAAAGTATAGAAGAAAATAATCCCAATACTATACTATTTCCTAAAGTTATTTTTATAGCAGATCTATTTTTAGATCCTATATAATTAGCTATCATAACATTATTAGAAATGAAAATTGTGTTTGGTAAAATAAACAATATATTCAATATCGTACCCATAGCACCAACTTCTGCAATTGCAGTTGCGCCTAAAATCCCTACGACAAAAGTATCAATAACAGTCATTAATACATTAACAAGTTGTTCAAAACCCATTGGTAATGATATTTGTAGTTGTTTTTTTAATGTAATATCTTTACTACTCATAATTTATTTCTCCTTATATTTATCATAATCCATAAAAAAATAATCGTGACTCGGTCTTAATTTTGGCGTGTAGTTTTAATTTTTTGTCTCTAGCACCTTTTTCATATTACATTTATTATTTCTTATTTAAAAACTTCTCTGCTTTTTTTAATACTTCTTTCCGACTATCAAATTGAAATAAATTTATTGCCTCGTCATATGACATTAATTTGACACTAGACACTTCATCTTCTTTAGGTTTGATTTTTTGATCATTATATGATGCTAGAAAGTAAGTGATATGTTTAATTCTCTGCTCATCCTTTATTATTGTTTCACTTTCCTTAAAATCATCTAATAAATTTACATCTAAATTTGTTTCTTCTTTTATTTCTCTTAATGCCGTTTCTATTTTAGTTTCACCTTTTTCTATATGACCTTTAGGAAAACCGTATATTCCTTTTTTATTAGTAATGATAACATACTTTCTTTTACCATTAATAATAGTATATACTACCGCGCCACATGAATATTCTGTTTTCATTATTCCACCACCCATTATAATTCTATCATAAACAATAAAAAAAGAATAGAGACCCAGTCTCTATTATCTAACAATCATTTATCCTCAATTTCGTATAAGTTTTTATATTCGGAACATTTTTTTATAAGGTAATCATGAGTACCAGATGCTAATATTTTATGGTTTTGCAAAAAGTATATCTTATCAGAATTAATAATAGTACTTAATCTATGCGCTACTATTATAATTGTTTTATTCTTAGATAATTTTTTCATGACGTTTTTTATTTGCTCTTGATTATTATTATCCAAACTACTTGTTGCTTCATCAAATAATATTATTTTTGCTTCTTTTAATAATGCTCTTGCTATTGCAAGTCTTTGTTTTTGACCCCCTGATAAAATCACACCATTTTCGCCAACAATGGTATCATACTCGTGAACCATATCAAGTATATCATCATGTATTTGTGCTTTTTTACATGCACCAATAATTTCTTCATCTGTTGCATTTGGCTTTGACAATCGTATGTTTTCTTTAATTGATAAGTTAAAAATATAAGGCGATTGGGAAACAATTGATATATTATTTTTAATACTATTTTCAGATAATTCATTTATACTTATATCATCTAAATATATATTTCCTTGCTGAGGTGAATAGCTTTTATTTATTAATTTTAATATAGTTGATTTTCCTTCACCACTTTTACCTACTATAGCAATCATTTGATTAGATTTAATCTCAAAATTAAGATTATCAAATAAACATTTGTTATTATATGAAAACTTAACGTTTTTAAATTTGATATTTCCTTCTAATTTTTTATCAATACTACCAAATGTTTCTTTATTAAAGTTATCATAATTTATAATGTCAAATACTCGATTAGCTGAAATTTTTCCGTCTGCAAATTTTTCTCTAATCTCAGATACATAGTCAATTAAAGTTAAAACTTTATTCTTATATAAGAATATTATTAAAAAGGAACTTATACTTAAATTACCTTTTATAATAAAACTTACTGATATTATAATAAATATAAAATCTAGTATGTGTTGGAACCCTTTTATCCACCTATTCCATGTTCTTTTTGTATGAATATTTTTTATCTCTGAACGTATAGTATCTTTTTGTTGTATGCTTATCTTCTCTATAAAAATATCTTTTAAATTTAAATTTTTTACTTCTCTTATTCCCCTAACTAAGTCGGTATACGAACCAACCAAATTTTCATCATTTTCTTTATACTTTCTTTTTGTTTTTTTATAGTAGAATAGTTTTTTTGATACTAAAAAATAAGTAATTATTATATTCATAATCAAGAACAATCCCAAATAAATATTTAAGAAAAATACGTACGCAATAAAACTAATATTTAAAATTATTCCTGAAAAATCATCTGTAATATAATCAAAAAGTTCTGATAACTCAGTTGTATCTTTATTTAGTCTTGATATAAACAAACCTGAATTTGTATTATCAAAATTTTTCATTTCAAAATTTGTTAAACTTTCAAGCATGTCAGTTTTTAAATCAAAATTAACTTTACCATTTAGTTTAAGAACCACTCTAGACCATAAATTAGTAACAATCTCTATAATAATTCTAACAATCAATAATATTACTGCTGTATTAATTATTTTATGTTTATTAAAGTTTTCAAAATATGATAACAATTTACCTTCATATATAGGAGACAATAATGAAATTAAAGCAAAACTTAAACTTAGAACTATAACAATTATACACAACCATATATACTTTTTATAATATTTCATTATTTTAAATAAATCTTTTGATTCATTGCTCATATTTATCACTTCCATTTTAATATTTTACCATAAACACTTGAAAAATAATAGAGACGCAGTCCCAATATTATACGCTTTGTTTAAATATTTTTTTATTAACTTTGTTTGATATTAGATACATACCAATTATTAAAATCATTAAAATACATGCTAGATATTTAAATGATTCTACACCACTTATTACGCACCATCTACATATAAACCAAGATACAATTGTAAATAATGCTCTTAATACAAAATATACTCTATTTACTAAAACCCATTTTTCTCTTTGATTAGTTGAATATGCACTCATTATACTACCCCAAATCGGATCTCCTAATGTGGAAGTAAAACCATATATTACATATCCAACTAAAAGTCCATACCAAGATAATGTAACACCTGCTACTAATAAGCATGTGGTATCAATAACTGCAATAATTGTTTCTGATAGTAAAAGTTTCTTTTTTTCTTTTATAGTCTTAATTAATGAACCAGATATTATAAGTAGTAATATTATTTCTAAAATTGTATAAATAGATTCTAAATATCCTATTTTTTTACTTATAAGTGGTGCAAGTTCTGTAAATCCATCTAATCCAATACACCATAATCCAGCAAGTATTGCAAATAATGTAGTTACTATAATTGTATTTTTCTTTGCCTTTTTATCTAATTTTTTATTTTCTTCAATTGGTTTCATTACATCTTCATCTTTAACGTTTTTTAAAAGTAAACTTAACACGGTGCCTATAATCATTAATGCACCAAAACCTATTAAGTACATTTTAGGATTTAAATCATAAATAAATTGACTTGTAAGTAATCCTAATGTACCACCTATAACATTAGATCTTTCTTCTTCTATAAAACAATATGGTTCATACTCTTTATTTTGGGTATTTATTTTAGTTACTGATGAGTATTTTACACCTGATAGAAATCCTGATAATATGGTAAATAAATATATCGTATATACACTTCTACATCTTGAAATAATTATACACAAGCTTAAAAATGCAATTAAATGAAATATATGATACTTCTTATAATTTACTTTTAGTGCAAATTGTACTAATGGTTTAAATCCCCTTGAAATAAGACGTGCAAATTCTAATACTATAGGAATTGATACAGCAACCCAAGGAGTTACTTTTTGTGCTAAAAGATAAATAACTATAATCCTAATAAAATAATTACTAGAAAATGATTCAATAATACAACTCCATCTAATTAATCTTAAATAATCTTTTTTACTGCACATTTTTATTCACCTTATTTAGTTTTAAAGAATACATATTATTTACTTTTTGAAAACCATATTTTTTATAAAACTCAATAGCAATTTCATTGACACTATCTAGTTTAAAATAATTTATGTTTTTGCTTTTTGCATACTTTAAACAATATTCAAAGCATTTTCTTTGGTAACCCTTTTGTCTATAATTTACTCTTGTATAAACATTGCAAACATAAGCTATTTTTCCACTTTCGTTCGCATATGTAGGAAAATGTTCATCCAAATAAAAACCACATATTGAAACAATTCTATTATTAATGATATATCCAAATAAAAATAAATTTTTATTTAAGTTGTTTATTATATAATTTTTTGTTTGACTAACTAATTTTTCTTCACTTATTATAATAGAATTTTTATAATATTTTTTGTCATTATTTTGTAATTCAATTCTAAGTTCTATTATGTCTGATATGTGATTAATACCTAATTTTTCTACCATACTAATTCTCACTTCCTTTATTGGCAATATTATTAACTTTTAATGCAAATGGTATAGCTAAAACAGATAATATAAGTAGGAATATAAAAGCATACTTAAGTGGTAATTTGAATGTAATTATACTTATTATTCCACTTAGTATAAAATCACCTATTTTCCTGGCTAAATAATAGTAAACCGCCACATCATCATGAGTTTTTGGATCACAATTATCCAAAAGTATTGTTCTAAAATAATTATCAACTAAATCTCTAATAGACAAATATATTATAAAACCAATTGACATTGTTATAATTCCAGTAATATTTTTTTGAAAAAGGTTTCCAAAAAGTATTAAAGAAAATGATAAAATTAAGCATAAATTTATTATTAGTGATAATTTTCTTTTAATATACTCGTAAATTTTATTAAATATAATATTAAATAGGACTCTAAATATTCGTGAAACAAATATGATAAAACTTAAATATAATACTACTTTTTTTTCATTAATAAATTTACTCATATTATCTTGCAAAAATAATTTACTATTCATTTGACCACAATCTATCAATGAATATACTATAAGAGAAAATAATAATATTAATAATATACTTTTTGTTATGGCTTTGAATTTGTTTTCTTTTTCACCCAATTTATTGTTATTATCTATAGGAGCTTCCTTAATAAAATTCATTAATATACAATTTAATACACAAATAAGAATGCTAATATACATTGGTAAATAATTGTTTATATTAAATATCATTCCTGATAATAATGATATAATTAGTGTCAATATCGAATATATTAATGTACCTTTGGTTTGATATTTGAAAAACAATTCTTCTTTACCTAGATATTTTAAATTATTTCTTAAAATAACATTATCTATACTCTTAAATAAAAATGCATATTGATAGAAAATAAATCCAATTAGTACACCATGATAGTTTTTAAAAAAAGTTATAAGAATTGATGCTAATAGTAAAGATACATTTCCAAATTTAATAGAATTAATATTTCCAATTTTTTTTATTATTTTTAATACTAACGGATATCCTATTACACAAGTTACTATTGAAATAGAAGTTAGTGAGTTAATTTGTGATACACTAAATTTTTTTACTATAGTTAAAAAAATAGTTGATATGGCAGCCCAAAACATTAAATCTAAACTCAAACCATAATAATATGGATATATTTTATTACTAATCAATATTTTATTTTTCATATTCCACCTACAAAATATATACTTATATTTACTTTTTATATTTTATCATAAATCAACAATTAAAAATAGTAGCATATTGCTACTATCTTCTAATTCCACCACTATTGTTTTCTTGATATTGTGCAAATGCCATTTTAGGATTCATTCCAGGTACTACTATATATTCAGTAAACCCTCTATCATTAATTACTATTGAGTCATTATTATTAACATTTAAACTTCCAACCATTTTAAAAAATCTTTTTTTACTAGCATAAGAATCTGGGTTGCTAAAGCCTTGTAACAAATTATAATAATTGTTTCCTGCGTTTTCAATACTGTTTTCCTCATATGGCATATAAATATAATCAGAATAAGATATTCCATCATTTGAACGGTTATATCGAATTCCGTCTTTATAAAGTGTTCCTTTCCCTAGAAAAACCCACTGTTTATGTTTTTCGTCTTCGTATATGCCACCTATTTCAAGTTCATCATATCTAATTGCTTTCGTTGTTTTGGTAGGCTCTATAGTTTCTCTTTTAACTGGTTCTAATGTCGCATCTTTTTCTCTATCGATTATATTTTCTCTTTCCGCATTTAAATAGTCAATCGCTACTTCAACTATCTTATCAATAAGTTTATATTGTTTATATGTAAAAGTATTAGTTCCATTACCACTAATCTCTATTACTGCATCTTTATATACTTGATCACTACGATAAGAGTACTCTTTTGTCATTGGTTTCCATATATTAATTACCGTAACTCCATCTGATAATTTCATGTTTTTTCCTCTTGTATAGTAAGCAGTAAATTTAGTACCTCCTATATTAGGTATTATTTTATCATATTTTTCTTTAATCATCGTATATCCTCCTATAATCAGTATATCATAAATAACTAATATTTAAAAAATTGTTTACGTTTATTTACATATACTATATAATACTATTTATTTTTTCTAACAGTGACTTATATCCGTCTTCATCAACTATTTTATTAATAGAAAAAGTTTTATATCCTATTCTATTTATACTTGCACCACAATGATATATTTTTTCTTTATCAAGTATAAAATATCTATCATGAAAAGTATTGTCAAATATTACTTTTAAATTTTTATACTGTTTATTATATTTTTCTATATCTTGCTTAGTTAATAAATTA
>CADBMO010000054.1 GCA_902795755.1 uncultured Erysipelotrichaceae bacterium
ATGGGCTTGTAGCTCAGCTGGTTAGAGCGCACGCCTGATAAGCGTGAGGTCGATGGTTCAAGTCCATTCAGGCCCACCATTTTATTAGTTGTTGGCGCGTTGGTGAAGTGGTTTAACACACCGCCCTTTCACGGCGGCATTCATGGGTTCAAATCCCATACGCGTCACCATTAGATAATAAGACTTCCTTTTGGAAGTCTTTTAATTTGACTTTTTGAATTAAATATGTTAGTATATGAGGCCGTAAAAAAGAGGGGGATTATTATGATAGAACGAAAACTTACATATTTAGAGTTTGCCGAGTACTGTGAACAAATAAAAGAAATTTTAAAAACTAATTTTAGATATGAAGAAAAAAAGTATTATCAAGAAGAAAGTGATTTTGAATATAAAAGAAGAGATTTAAGTGAATTACCATTAAGGCTATTTTTAGCAAATGGTGAATGCTTAAACATATCTATACCAAAGTCAGCTGTACCTCATTTACTTGGTATTAACACTGAATACTTAAAGGATAATGGCTTTGTTAAAGCCCAAAATGCATATGATGCTTTAATTGAGATAATTGAGTATCCTGATAGATTAAAAAATAGATATAAAATTGATGATTATAGCAAAGTAGCTTCACCATATATTGAAAAAAAGCTAAGAGCTTTTGTTGATAATATTTTAATTGATATTAATAATTGTGAATTTGTTTGTAAGTTTGATTCTAATAGAGCATACGGATATAATAACGATGAAGATATGGATTACTTTATAGTATCAAAAGTTGATAATGGTAATGGTGGTTTTCGTTATGATGTTTTAATACTTAAAAAAACAGAAGATAAATACACGGATAAAGTAAAATACGTGCCACAAAGTAATCAATCATTTGATAGTAAAGAAGAATTTATTGAAGTTTTTTTGGATAAAATTTATAACCAAGAACTAACGTTATTAATAAAAAAACAATTTAAAACAAAAAGATATGATAATTTTATTAGTCATTGGATATTAGATAGAAGAACAAAATTATTTGATTTAGAAAAATGGTGTGAAGTATTTAGTTGTATTCCTAACGTATTACGTGATTTTGCTTATTCCTTAAAACTATTAAGTAATGAAAAAGATAAGAATACATCTACTAATTCATATATAGATTCTATAATTGATGACGTTAGAAAAGGAAAATATATTAAAATTAATTATAGACTTTTATCGCAAGAATTAATTGACTTTTTAGAAGCACATAACGATGGACTAAATAAAAACGATAATGAAGAAAATAGCGAAACATATTCTAAACTATTAAAAAGAAAAAATAATTTGGAAGAAATGTTAAATCAAGTATCTGAAGAGAAAGAAAGAAGTAATGCAGAATTGTTTGAAATAAGAAAAAAATATGAGGATGCACTTAAGGAAAATTCAATGTTAAAAGAAAAAATTATAAAGGCAAAAGATATATTAAGCTAAAAAGCACTTTTAAGTGCTTTTTTCTTTTGAATAATTAATAATTAAACCGATTCCAATCATGTAGCTAATTAAAGAAGAACCACCATAACTAATAAAAGGAAGTGTTATCCCTGTTATTGGTAGTAACCCAATATTCATTCCAATATTTTGTATTTGTTGATAAAAAAGCATTGCTAAAAAACCAATTAAAATGTATTTTAATTGTTTGTTAGAGCTTTTAATAATTAATAGTATAAAAAGTAAATCAAATAACGCTATTAAAACTATTAGTATTATGCTACCTACAAAACCAGTATTATTAGAAAAAACCGAAAAAATGAAATCAGTATGAGCTTCTGGTATGTATATTGGAGTTTTTTTAATTCCAAAACCTAATAATCCGGAAGCCTTTATGGCGGCAGTCGCATTGATTAATTGCATACTACTATTATTTGACCAAAAGAGTAGCCTGTCCATTCTATAGAAAAACGAAGTTCCAAGTATGTTTATAAACGTATCTTGATGATAAAAATACATGTACAAAAACATTCCTAATATAATTGTAACTATTAAAAAAAGTATAATAAATATTCTTTTTTTAATGCCATAAAAAAAGAGCATAACAAGTGATATTAAATAGTAAATTATTACCATACCTGTATCTGGTTCTATAAAGGTTAAGATAGCAGGAATAGACGTTATTAACATTATTACAAAAAAAAGTTTAATATCATCTTTTAATGTTTTGTTTTTATATTTTTTTTCATACCAACATAGTATTTTAGTATTTAATAGAATAATTGCTAGTTTCATAAACTCGCTAGGTTGAAAAGAACCTATTCCTGGTATGTTAAACCAACACTTTGAACCATTTATTTCTTTCCCAAAAAAAAGTACTAATACTAACAAAATATTTAAGATTATATACGGAATGTATGAATATTTTATTATTACTTTTATGTTAATCTTTTTAAATATAATGACCATTATTATTCCAAGCAGAAAAAAAATTGTTTGTTTAGTAATTGAATTAGACATAGAATTAAAATTATTTGCACTATATATTGAAATGATGCTTATTATAAAGAAACAAATTATTATTGATATTAGCATAGCTATAATGGTTTTATTTTTCATGTTACCACCTTCTTGTAATTAATAGTTTTTGTTTTGAATATTATTATTTAGGAGGATATTATGGATAAAAAGCATCCAAAAATTTATAAGAATAAAATTAATAATTTAAAATCAAAGGTACAAAGTGAGTATTATTATCATGGAGATTCTAATACCACAGATGAACTTACAAAAGATGAGATAAAAAAGAAAATAGAAAATTTACTTTCATCTCCAAATTTTGTATATCAAATAGATATTAATATTATGCTTAAAAATGGTGAAAATATAATAAAAAAAGTAATTGCATTAAAAGATGATTATTTAATAACTTTGGATAATGAAAGAATATCACTAGATGAAATAGCAGATATAAAATAAAAACCACATTATGTGGTTTTTATTTATACACCTTCTATAAAGGTATCTGCTAAACATTTTACTGAACAACAACAATTAGTATTTACTGTAAAAAATGAGTTGGTAGCTGTATAAGTACTAGTTGCTGTATCATATGTTAATACTCTTAAAGTACAACAACAATTATCTACTTTTTCAACTCTAAATATGTTTGATGTAGTAGTTTCACCTGGTGTATTTGATATTGGCATTTCTATTGCAGTGTTATTAGCAGTATATAAAGTAACTGGTCTAGTATTATAATCCGAAGTTGGGTTAGTACCTAAAAATCCTCTTGTACAAGTATTAAGACAAGTATCACCAGGACAAACCTCATTTTGTAAAATGCAAATTGTGTTTAATATATCAGAAATACAATTACAATTGTTATTTGTATTTTCACACATATATATCACCCTTTCTATCTTTTTCACTAATAGTTTATTCAAAAATAAATAAACAGTACCATTTTAATATCCCAATATTGACTAAAAATAAAAATAATAGTATTATAGTGGCTACCAGAAAGAGGGAGTGTTATGGCTAAAATCAATGAAATAGAAAAAGAATATATTAAAAGGGTGGATTATAGATTTAATAAAAATAGTGAAAAAACCAAGGATATTTTTAATACAATTACAGAGGTTTTATATAAAGAGTTTTTAATAAATCCATCTTTATCAAATCTAAGATTAAATTTGGAATATATTATTAATGGGAATCTAGAATCACTTCAAATGGAAAACCAAATAAAAATAAGTATTTTAAAAAGTAGATATAACATAAAAAATGGGTTTAATAATAGAGAGTATTATATTTATGATGCAAATAATACCGTGGATTATAATTCAAATGATATATTTAGTGCTATAAAAGATGTTATGCTAGCAAAATACTGTGAAGAATATCACGAGGTAATTATGTATTATGTAGTATACTTATATTTAAAATGTAAGGATAACATTATGTTTGATTATATATGTGAAAAGCTAGAAAAGGATATGAGGTTAGAAGTTGAAAGTATATTAAAATTTAAAAATATTTTCTCGTCAAAAGAAAAGATAGAAGAATATTTGAAAGACAAAAATATCAAACTTAGTATCCTTGCTAAGAATTATTATAATTATTGCACTAATTATAGTAAGTATAGATATAAAGAGACAATTAATGAATTTGCTTTAGAAGCAATGGATGATAATTTTACGCAGTATGGAAAAATTAAATATGCTGATGATTCATTATATATAATTAAAGATGGGCTTCCTAATCTACAAAAAATACTTAGTAAAAAAAATGATGTTCCAAATGCAATAAACAATTGATTTTTTTGTAACAAAATTATATAATTATATTGGTGATAAAATATGAATTATATTGGTTATGTAATTATAGTTTTAGTTTTAATATTAATTGCGTTTGTTGTTATTAAAATGAGCAAACCAGAATTTAAGTTTGAAGCTAATAAACTAGTTGAATGTTTAGGTGGAATAAAAAACATTACCCATATGGAAGTTAGTGTGTCAAGATTTAAAGTAACCGTAAAAGATCCTTCGGTTGTCAATAAAGATGGCATAAAAAAACTTGGAGCAAGGGGTATAGTTGAAATTGATAACACTTTGAAGATAATATTTGATGAAAAAGCCAAAAAATTAAAAAAATATATTGAGGACTTAAATAACTAGATTTTACAAAATTTAGTTATTTTTTACATAATTCGACAAAATATGCGCTGATTATATAGTAACCTTTATTTGGGAGGTAACTATGAAATCAGTTTTTTTAAATTATATATGTCTTTTATTTCCATTTGTTTGTTATTTTTTATACTTGGTCTATAACAAAATGAAATCAAATGATGAAAACTTTTTGTTTTTGGATTTGGCGTTAATATCTAGCTGCTATTTAGTTTGTAAGTTTAATACAAATATTTATATACTATTTGCTTTAATAAATATCCCTCTTTTTATTGCAATTAATGAAAAGAGAAAAGTATGTGCGCTTTTAATGTCTATATTTATATCTTTTTTTATAGTAAAAAATATTAGTATTTATTTTATATTTGTTTTTATAATATATTTATTAGTAGTTATATTATTAATAAATATATCTTATAAAAGGTGCTGGGTATATGCAATTATAAATGCTTCAGTTATCTTATTGTTTAGTATAATTTTAAGTTATGATATTAATTATGTACTTGCTTTAATATCATTTGTTTTGTTTTATGTCTCATATGATTTTGTTACCAAACAATACTATTATTTAAAAAAGATTACCAAAATGTATGGAGAATATGATAAATCACTAAATGAAAAAGCGTTATATCAATCTTTGTTTAAAATAAGTCATGAAATTAAAAATCCATTAGCAGTATGCAAAGGTTATTTAGATATGTTTGATTCAAAAGATACTATCAAGAAGAAAAAATATATAAGTATTATTAAAGAAGAAATAAATAGAACTATTATTTTATTGAAAGATTTTTCTAATTTTTCAAAATTAAAAATTAAGAAAAAGAACGTATTAATTAATAAGTTTCTTAATGATATATGTGATGAAGCAAAGTTTTTATATAAAAATAATATAGTTGTAGAATCTTTCATAGATCCAAATGCTATAAACATTAAAATAGATGAAAATCGCATTAAACAGGTATTAATTAACGCGATAAAAAACGCTAAGGAAGCGATAGAAAAAGATGGTATTATAAAAATATCATCTAAAGTAAAAAAACGTTTTTATGAGATTACAATAATTGATAACGGAAGTGGTATGGATAGTGAAACTTTAAGACAAATAGGGACACCTTTTTATACAACCAAAAAAGAAGGAACGGGATTAGGTGTATGCCTATCAAAAGAAATTATAGAAGCACATGGTGGTATTATTAAGTATAAATCCAAAAAAAATCAAGGTACTACCTTGATAATTAAAATACCATTAGTTAATAACAAATCGGTATAGGTTAATGGTTGGATGATTAAATAATCTTGCCTTTATATTTTTAGTACCAAGTCCTGGTGATACAAACAATTTTGTATTGCCAATTTTTTGATATGATTTAGTGTATTTGCTGTCAATGAATACATTTTTAATACCATATATATTTAATGAACCATTTAATGTGTGGCCAGAAAGAACCATTTGAAAATTATAATCTTTATAGTCTGTAAATTCATCCGGATCATGAATAACCATTATTTTATATGCGTTGGTTTTATAATTAGGCATAAAAGCGGTTATTTTATCATTAATAAGAAGTATAGGATTAGTATTATCAATGTATACTTCTTGAGGGTTATTTGATAAGTTAGTAAATCCTGCAACACTAAGTATTGATATAACATTATTATCATCTTCATCCCCAAGCACGAAGTATTTACCATATTCACTATTAATTTTTGAAAATTGTTCTTTTAAAAATGATTCTTCTTCTTCATTAATATTTTTGTTTGATGATATTAAATCACCAGTAAATATAACAAGGTCTGCTTTTGTTTCGTTTATTTTTTTTACCAATTTTTTTACATCACTTTTTTTCATTGTTGATCCATATTGTAAATCTGAAAAGTGTAGTATTTTAAAACCATTAAACTCTGATGATAATCTTTTTGTTTTTATAACATAGTCTCTTACATATATACCTTTAGTACCAATTGTAAATGCATAAACTATAAGTAATATTATAAAAAGTATTACTTTAACATGAAATTTTAGTTTTCTTTTTTTCTTTACCTCTGATTTATCTTCTTTTTTCATAATAACCCCCCAATTATTTGTGCTAATACTAAAATGGTATTATGAATCATATGAATTATTATAGGTAGGGTTATGTTATTTGTTTTATGATATAAATATGCAAAAGCGCAGCCCATAGAACCATAAGGAATAATATATAATAAATGTAGTGGGGTAAATTGTGTACTAGTTACATGTAACAAGCCAAATATAACACCACTTAATACTATATAAACCCATTTAAATTTGATAAATCCCCTTAAAGCTCTTCTAAATACCATCTCTTCAAGTATTGGTGCAATAATTGAACACGTAAAAAGCATATATAAAGGTGCTAATTTAATACTATCTCTAACGGCTTGTTCGTTTGCTGAAACATTTTCTTTTAATATAAAACTAATAATAAGAGATGACACTGTCATGATTAAACAACCAATAATCCAACATTCCAAAGATAGAGTAAACCTTTCTAAAAAATGTTTTTTTAAGTCTTTTAATCCGTTTATAATTTCTTTTCTAAATAGTAATATTAATACTATAACGTACACTAAATCACACAATGCAAAGCATATTATTCTTGGTGTTTTAGGTAGTGCATTAAGGTTTATACCATTCCTTCTAAGAAATAAAAAAACAAAATCACTTAAATATAAAAGATAAAGTATAATTACAAATAAATATTTCCAATATTTTTTATACCAACTTGTATTATTCATATAATCACCTATTATAATTATATCATAAGTTTTATATTATAATTGACTATTTTTTTAATTTGTGTATAATATTCCGTCGTAAAGAAGGGGATTATATGGTAAAAGAAGGTTATGTAAGTGAACAAGCTCTAGCAGCAAGGAAAGCAGCATTAGACGGTGTAATTAGTAATTTAAAGTTAGTATTTGATTTTTATGAAGAAAATGGTATATTACCACGAAAAAATCCTAATGATAGATATGAGACAAAATTAAATAATTTTTTTAGACGATTTGATCTTGATAAATATATTAATGACTTAGACTCAAAAACAGTAAAGAAAATTATACATATAAGAAAAGAAAACGAAATTAGAATGAAAAGAATTAAGTCAAAAAAATCATTAAAGACTAAGCAAGCATACATAACCAAATGTATTGATGAATATTATGATTTTTATGTTCAAAATGGTAGGTTTCCTGGTGAGAATATTAAAAGTGAAAGAATATTATCAAACGCTTATAATAATATAATGAGAGAAAGCAAATATTTTACTAGCGATAATAGAAGCAAGATTAATAACATTAACGCCATTAAATCACATAATAAAAACATAAAAAAATTAATACACGTTAAAAGATATATTGATTTTTGCAAAAAGTATGAAAGGCAGCCTGTATTTATAGAGAATAATGAAGATATAACTAGAGCTGAGAAAAACGAAAGAGCACTTGCTATGTATCTATCTTATAAATTAGATTTAGATAACATATATATTCCATATGCTCTTTTAGAAGAGTTATATAGTGCAATTGATTACACCAAAACAAAAAAAGTAGAAAAGTTAACAAATTATGTTAATTATTTAATGGATGAATTACTTTGTTTAATGAAAAAGTATAATCTATCGTGTGATAATAATTTTATAAGAAATATGTTAATTAAAGTAAATGGGAAGACTATAAAGGCAGAAAATGCTTTAACTTATGTTAAAGAGCATATTAGTTACGTAGATGATAAAAAAATAAAAACATATAATGAGTTCAAATTTATTAGAAAACCATTAACTAAATTGTCTAATTAGCGAAAAAGTGTTGCAATAAAAACATTTTATGTTATAATACAAGTGGAAACGAAAGAGTGGGGCCAATGGTCCTGCTCTTTATAATAGTATGGGAGTGGTGATATGCAAGAGAAAGTAAAAAAACTAATTGAAAAACCTCTAGAAAAGATTAATGTAAAAGTTGATGAAGTTGTGTATGAAAAAGAAGGAAGTATTTATTTTTTAAGAGTGGTAATTGATAAAGAACCATTTGTTGATGTAGATACTTGCGTTTCAGCAACTGAAATAATTAATCCGATACTAGACAAAATTGAAGATGAATTTGATGATTCATACGTTCTTGATGTATGTTCAATGGAAAAGGAAGGTAAATAAAATGAACGAAAAAGAGTTTGTAAAAGCATTAAAAGCAATTTGTGAAGAAAAGAAAATTGATGAAGGTATTATATTTGATGCAATGAAAACCGCTTTAGAAAAAGCATATGCAAAAAATACTGGTCTTTCAAACATAAGAATTGATATTGATAAACAAACAGGAAAAATTAAGGGATATTCTGTACAAAAAGTAGTTGAAGAATATACTGATGAAGATGAATTTGATGAAGATGAAGAACCAGTTGAAATTCTTTTAGAAGATGCTAAAAAGATAGTACCTGATATAAAAGTAGGAGAGACAATTGAAGAAGAAGTCGTTTTAAAAGATTTTGGCCGTGTTGCAACATCTACAGCAAAACAAATACTAGTTCAAAAAGTTAGAGAAGCTGAAAGAGAAAGTATAATGAGTGAATTTGAGGATAAAGAAGGAGAATTACTTGTTGGTACTTTAGAAAGAGAAGATGCTAATAATTATTACGTTGGCCTTGGTAGAATGGATGGTATTTTACCTAAAAAAGAATTAATCAAAGGCGAAAAATTAGAAATGGGATCTTCCGTAAAAGTATACGTAAGTAAAATTGATAACACGGGTAAAAGTCCATTAATTCTTTTATCTAGAAGTCATTATGGGTTTGTTAAAAGATTACTTGAAAATGAAATACCTGAATTAAACGATGGAACCGTAATACTTTATAGTGTTGCAAGAGATGCTGGTTCAAGAAGCAAAATCGCTGTTTATTCAGAAGATACTAACGTAGATGCAATAGGAGCATGTATTGGTGAACGTGGTTCTAGAATAAATAGAATTACGAATGAATTGGATGGTGAAAAAATAGACGTTGTTTTATATGATAAAGATCCAATCCAATTTATTAAAAATGCACTTTCACCTGCAAAAGAAGTTAAGGTATATATTTTAGATGAAAAAGAAAAAACAGCACTTGCTGTTGCAGAAGGTGATAACTTATCACTTGCAATTGGTAAAAAGGGACAAAACGTAAGGCTAGCAGCAAGACTTACACATTATAGAATTGATGTTAAAACTCCAGAACAAGTAAAGGAAGAAAAGATAGATTTAACAAATGCTATAGGTTAGGTGATATATATGAAACAAAAAAAGATACCGATGCGTACATGTGTTGTAACTAAGGAAAAATATCCAAAAAAAGAATTAATTAGGGTGGTTAGAACTCCTGAAAATACAGTTGTTGTAGATGAAACTGGAAAAGTTAATGGACATGGTGCATATATTAAAAAAGATATAGAAGTATTAAATAGTGCAAAAAAAACAAAGGTATTAGATAGATTTTTAGAGATAGAAGTTAATGAAGAGGTTTATAACGAGTTAGAAAACATAATAAATGAATAAAGGAGCGTGATAATATGATGAGTGTATTAGATTATGCTTTAGATATTGATAAAACAGTTGAAGAAGTATTAGAAAAGTGTGATTTACTTGGAATTAAAGTATTAAATGAAGATGATTTTTTAGATGATGATGCTATAGTTCTTTTAGACAATGAATTTGAATCAAGTGGTGAAGATACTGAAGAAAAGCCTGAAACAGAAGAAGAATCACAAGATGAAGAAATGCTTCAAAAACTAGATGAAGATGATTATTATGATGAAGTTGTTGACACTATGGTTGATAAAAAAATAAGTAATTATAATAATGAACCTGGAAGAAAACAAAAAAAGAATAATAAGAATAAAAATATTAAAGAAGCTAAAAAGGCAATGTATAAAAACAAAGAAAAGTTAGTTTCTAATGAGCAAGAAGATGAAAGCGTTGTATACTATAAAGAAAATATGACTGTAAACGAACTTGCTACGGCTTTAAAAGTGCCAGCAACTGATGTTATAAAGAAATTAATGATGCTTGGTGTAATGGCAAATGTGAACGCATCTCTTTCGTTTGATGATGCTTCTGTAGTTGTATTAGATTATAATAAAACATTAAAAAAAGAGGAAGTAAATGACATTGCAAACTTTGAAAAATTTGAAGTTAACGATAGTGAGGAAGACTTAGAGTTAAGGCCTGCCGTTGTTACTATTATGGGACATGTTGACCATGGTAAAACATCTCTTTTGGATGCTATTAGAGAAAGCAGTGTCGTTGATACAGAACATGGTGGAATAACTCAGCATATTGGGGCATACCAAGTTAAATATAATGATAAAAAAATCACTTTCATAGATACCCCAGGGCACGCTGCTTTTACTGAAATGCGTGCTAGAGGTGCTAGTGTTACGGATATTGTTATTATAATAGTTGCAGCAAACGATGGAGTAATGCCTCAGACAATAGAAGCAATTGATCATGCAAAAGCTGCTAAGGTACCAATTATTGTTGCAATAAATAAAATGGATGTAGATGGTGCAGACCCAGAAAGAGTAAAACGTGAAATGAGTGAACACGGATTAACTCCAGATGATTGGGGAGGAGATACATTATTTGTTCCAATTTCTGCAAAAACAAAAATGGGAATTAATGATTTATTAGATAACTTGTTGTTAATTGCTGAAATGGAAGAATTAAAAGCTAATCCAAAAAGATATGCAATGGGAACCGTTATAGAGTCTAAACTTGATAAAAACGTTGGTACCCAAGTAACTCTATTAATTCAAAATGGTACTTTAAGATTAGGGGATCCTATAGTAGTTGGTGAATATTTTGGTAAGGTTAGAACACTTAAAAATGATTTAGGTGAAGAAGTAGTGGAAGCATTACCTTCTACACCGGTTGAGGTAACTGGTATATCAGGAGTACCAACAGCTGGTGATAAGTTTATGGCTTTTGAATCAGAAAAGCAAGCGCATCAAATAGCAGAACAAAGAAGTGAAACTTCTAAATTAAAAGTAAATACTTTAGCAAGTGCAATAAGCTTAGATGATTTGTTTAATAAAATATCAGAAGGTTTAAAAGAAATAAACATTGTATTAAAAACTGATGTTAAAGGTAGTGAAGAAGCTGTTAAAAACACTCTTAATAAAATTGATGTTGAAGGATGTAAGTTAAACGTAATAAGAAGTGGTGTTGGAACAATTACCGAATCTGATATTGTACTTGCAAACGCATCAAGCGCTATCGTAGTAGGATTTAACGTTAGACCTTCTGCTAAAATAATGGATGTTGCAAAAGAGTATGGTGTTGATATTAGACTTCATAATATTATATATAAATTAACTGAAGAGATGGAAGCAGCTATGAAGGGTATGCTTGATCCTGAATATGAAGAAAAAGTAATTGGATCTGCAGAAATAAGACAAATATTTAAGTTTTCTAAAGTTGGAAACATAGCGGGTTGTTATGTTTTAGATGGTATTATTAAATCAAATGCAAAAGCAAGGTTAATAAGAGATGGAGTTGTTTTATATGATGGAGAAGTAACATCACTTCAAAGAGAGAAAAACGACGCTAAAGAAGTTAAAGCTGGGTTTGAATGTGGTATTACAATTGGATATCAAGATATAAAAGAAAAAGATATTATCGAAGCATACGAATTAGTAGAGGTAAAAAGATAATGAGTTTAAAAACAGAGAGAATATCAAGTATGCTTGTTAAAGAAATAAGCGATGTTATTCAAAATGAAATGAATGATAAAGATGTTAGATTTGTTAGTATAACAGCATGTAAGGTTGATACTGATTTATCTCTTGCACAAATATATTGCATAGCAATGGATGAAAAAAATAAAGAAAAATGTATTCATGATTTAAATGTGGCTAAAGGATATATAAAAAAATGTTTAGCAAAGAGAAAACTAGAGATAAGAAAAATACCTGATTTAAGATTTATATATGATGATTCAATTGAATATGGTTCAAAAATAGAAAACATATTGAAAGATATAAAGGAAGAGAGTGAATAATCACTCTCTTTTTATTTATTATTTTTAAAAAAAATCTATATTTTTGTAGCATTTAATCTAAAAAAAATGTATAATGGAAGTAATGGTATAGTAGAAGGTGATAACATGATTAATTTAGTTAAAACTAATAATTTAAATTTAGCTATTTTAGAAACTGATTTTGACGTGTTTGCAGATATTGCTAACTCATTTAGTGATATTGGTTTAAAGAAAGAATGCCTTATTGACCTTGACGATTATGCCATACCTGAATATTTTAAAGACAAAATGACACTAGTTGTGCAATCTAACGACATGCTCTTAGGATACGCTATTATTAATTTTAATAATAAAAACAATAGTATTACTGTAAGCATTGATAAGTTAGACGTATTTGATGAATTTAAGAATAAGAACATGGAAGCATTTTTAGTAGAGGGAATAATATATATTGCTGGAGAAGTTGGTGCTCGTAATGCTACCGTAGAGATAAATGAGCAAGATGTTATGTATATGATTTACTCTCAAATGGGATTTAGAAAGTTTGATGTAACATCAAATGGTGTCGTTTTAAGTGCTAACGTAGCAACAACGGTTGAATTAAGAAAATTAAATGATAAGTTTAGAGATATTCCAAGTGATTATGTTGATTATAAATCACTTAAATTAACAAATAAAATATCAGAGGGAAGAACTGGTACAATATATTTAACAAGTGATAATCAAATATTAAAAATGTTTAAAACAACCTCTTTTACATACATAAAAGATAGAGAAGAAACTTTAAAAGCATTGCTTAACATTGATGTTGAAGAAGTAGTAAAACCTAAAAACTTAGTTTATTATAATGGTGTTTTCGTAGGATATACCATGGACTATCTACCAGATGGAAAATCATTATATGATATTGAAAAGGAAAAATGTAGTTTTGAAGAAAAAATTGATAGAATAAAAAAGATAGAAGAAGTAATGCAAAAACTACATAATAAAAAAATATATATATGTGATTTAAACGCAGAAAATATATTTTTTGATAAAGACGATAATGTTAAACTAATAGATTGTGATGCTTTTGTTATTAAGAAAAACGTTATTAATACTAACGTTGATGATAAATTCGTTGATCCTTTTAACAAAATTGTATCTGAAAATAGTGATTTATATGCTTTTGCTATTACAATATTAGAATTACTATTAAATATTAGGTTTAAAAAAGAAGACAAATATCAAGATATAAGAAAAATATATGAAAAAAACAAATCTAAATTACCAGTAAGCTTTAAGTCGTATTTTGACTCTGTATTTAATGGTAAACAAAGACAATATTTGTCAGAGGGATATGAAAAATACGTTAATGAAATGTATTCCGTAGAAAAAGAAGTAACAAAACAAGATATTGAGCAAAAAGGTGGAAATGTTAGTGTAATAATTTTATCTTTAATTGCACTTGCAATAGCAATAATTGGATTTATTGCTTTAAAGTATGGAAGGTGATGAAAATTGTTGACAAAATCCTTAAAAAATGCTATTATATACGGCATTCAAACAAAAGGGGGAGTTTATAATGTTTAATAATGATGAACTACAAGTAATGAATGATGCAAGAACACAAATGGAGGAAGAACTTGCAAACTATAATAATGCGGTTTCTATTATTCAAGAAGCAGAAGACAAGGCTAGTAGAAATGTTTTAACGATTGAAGAGCATGGACTTATGATTGATGCAATCAACAAATTGTCACAACAAAATATTGATACTTTAAAGCCATTTGCTCAAAAAGTATTTGATATGCTAGTAAAACGACTACTTAAAGATGCTGATTATAGTTTAAATATGGCTGATTTAGATAAAGCTAAAGATTTTATTTTAAAGTATATGGAAACAACTTCTGTATATGAAGATCAAATAACTCAAATTAATAATAAAATTATCGAAAAAGATAATCGTATAAAAGAAGATATTGAAAAATTATTAGAAGAAGCAAAAGATAGTTTAAAAAGAAAACCTATTAAAGATGCAAAAAAATTAATTGAAAATCTTATTAATGAAGATGATAGAGAAAAATATAATACTATGATTGAAGATATCATTGAAAATTATATTAAGCCTAAAGAACTAAAAGATAAAATTGAAAGAAACTTTAAGAAAGCTGATAACTTCATCAAAGAAGCAAATGTAAGAGGTGAATTTGAACCTTTAATTGATGCTAAAAATCTATTGATAGAAAATGAAGCATTAATAAAGAAAGTTAAAGATATAGATCTTAAAAACGAATTTAATTCAAAACTTTTGGATTTTAATATTAAACTTTCAAACGTTGAAAATGATATTAATACTCCAGTAGTTGAAAGGGTAGATCACTATTATCCAAGACAATTAGATAAAATATTTACAGCAATTCGTAAAGAGTTAAAAAACGATCCTATGAACGTTGATTCATTAAACGAATTAATTAAAAATGCTGCAGATTTTGTTAAGTTAATAAAAGATGAAGATAAAAGAAATTCTTATATTACTAAATTAGAAAAATTAATTGATGATGCAAGAAAAAGAGAAAAAGAATTAGGAGTTTCTACTACAACTTCAGAAAACGATGAAGATGAAGTTGAGACCATTGAAGAAGAAACACAAACAAGCGTTAAAACTCCTGTAGTTACAGATGCTGATAGAGAAAAGAGTTTCTATGTTCTATACAAAAAGGCATTTCATGAATTAGATTTGGATGCTATAAGTGTGGCAGAAAAAATTATAGAGGATATTAATAATTCAGAATTAAAAGAACAATTAAGAAATTTATTAAATTTTGAAAAAGATTATGTTAATAGCAAATTAAATGTTATAAATAAAGGTGCTAGTGAAGAAGAAATAATTGAAGAGGTTGAAGAAAAATCCTCTCCAAAAGGATCTGGTGATTCAGAAGAACCTGACGCGTCAGAAGAAAAGGCTACTCCAGTAGAATCTGAAGAGAAGCCAGTAACTCCAGAAGTACCAGAAGAAAAGATAGAAGAAAAACTTGATGTTCAAGATGACATTTATAACAATGCAAAAGAAAAAGTAGAAATTGCTAAAAAAACACGTCATCCAGAAGATGTGAATTTCGCTACTAATGCTATTGAAAAATTAGATGATAAAGATCCTAGAAAAGAAGAATTATATAAAGATTTAGCTAAAGTATTTGAAGTTTCAAATACACAAGAGCAATCAGTTGAGCAACAAAAACAATCAAAAAATGATGAAGAATTAACCGCTTTTGAAGCTTCGCTTAATAGAGCTAAGGAAATAATTGCAAATAATGGTAATATTACTAATGGTAGAGTTACTGAATTAGTGAGATTAGCTAAAGAATTAGATTCTGAGTCTTTAGCAAAACATGTTAATGATGTTAATGATATTATTATGTATTATAATATGAATAAAGCATTAGATAAACAACATAGTGAATTAATGGATTATGATACAAAAGTTGGATTACTTGAAAAATTTTCAGCAATTGCAATTGCTAGTGCAAGAAAAGTAGTTTCAAAGCATAAAGCTAAACTTATTAGAACTTTTAAAAAAGCAGAATCTGCTAACAAAACTAGTAAAGCTAAAAGAATTATGAACATGATTTTAGAAGCTGATGATATAACAAATTCATATGTTATACTTACTGCTAAAAGAATTAAAGCAGATCAAGCATTATTACAAGAAATAGAAGAAGATATTGCTATTGCAATAACGAGTAAAAACGAAAATGAATTAGCAGAATTAAATGCAGAAAAACATGAACTAGAGCAACAAATACAAAGTGAAAAAGAAGAATTTGAAAATGCTGCATACGCAGATTTAATTGAAAAAGTAGATGATGTTTCTATTACTAAGAACCCTAGTAGATTAAAAGGTATAATAACTACTATAGCATTATGTTTAAGTTATTATCCTAACAGTGAAAAATTAAATAATTTAAAACAAGAAATTATGTATAGGGTTGAAAAAGAAGAATCTATAGATAGTTTAACAAAAGCTTCGTTTGAATATGAATTTGCACAAATTTCAAAATTCTATGAATTATTTGGAGATTTATATACTTCATATAATGCTATGGATTTTGAAGATTTATCTAAGAGTGAAGACTTTAAACAATATGGAATACATAGTATAAGATAAGAGAAATTGTATATTTCTCTTTTTTTATGTTAAAATATAGTTGGTGATTTTATGGACGGAGTAATTGTAATTAATAAAGAAAGAGGAATGACAAGCCGTGATGTAGTAAATGAAATATGTAAATTATTTAATACTAAAAAAGTAGGTCATACAGGGACTCTTGACCCTATTGCAGAAGGTGTATTAGTAGTTTGTTTAGGAAAGGCTACCAAATTAGTAGAATTACTTACTAGTAATGATAAAACATATGTTGCAACTGTCAAATTAGGTGTATTAACTGATACCCTTGATATTTCTGGGAATGTTATAGAAGAAAGAAAATGTAGTATATTTAAAGAAAAACTAGAAAAGGTTTTAGAATCATTTATTGGTGAGTATGAGCAAGAAGTACCAATTTATAGTGCGGTTAAAATAAACGGAAAAAAATTATATGAATATGCTAGAGAAAATAAAGAAGTAAAATTACCTAAAAGAATAGTTGAAATAAAAGATATTAAACTATTATCATTTGATGATGATGAATATTCATTTGAAGTAAGTGTATCTAAAGGCACCTATATTAGAAGTTTAATTAAAGATATTAATGATAAATTAGGCGTTATCGGGATTATGAGTAAATTAGTTAGAATTAAGCAAGGAAAATTTAAAATAGAAGATGCATATAAACTAAGTGATATAAAAAATAATAATTATAAAATTATTCCAATTGAATCTGTTATTGATGATATAAATAGTGTAGAAATAGAGGACGATTTATATGGTAAAGTAAAGAATGGTCAAATACTTGACAATTCTTATAAAAGTAATATAATAGCTTTTAAATATATGGACAAACTAGTTGCAATTTATAAAACATATGAAAAAGATAAAACTAAGATAAAACCATATAAAATGTTTGTGTAGGGGGATTAATATGACACAAGAAAAACTATTGAAAAAAATAAGAAAGAATTATGGTAATGAAAATAATTTGAAAAATCTATTAAGGCAATATACATACGAAGGATATGACCTAAAAGCATTATTTAGTGATTATAATAGTGAGACACTTGCTAAATTATTAATTGATGATTTTGCTGCTGTTGATAACTTAACAGGTAGACCAAAGGAAGATTTTGATGTATTAAATACACCAGGTGAAAGTGCTAAATATGAGTTTTTAAGAAGTATAATTCAAAATCAACATAATGGTTCTAAACTAGTGAATTGGATAGAATATTTTGATTATAAAAAAGCTGTTGTTGGAAATCAAATAAATGATAGACTAGACTATTTGATTCGTGTTTATAATGTTAATAAAGATAAGTTAATACTTAACTTAATAAATGTAAAAGCAGAAAAAGGTTCTTTTAATACTGATGAGGTTTATAGTATTTATGCAGATGATAAGTATCCTTTGTCTGATGATAAAATAAAAGAAGCAGTTTTAAATTATATGTATAAAAACTTAGGTGATGTTACTCTATTGACAAACGAAGATTATAGGTTATTTGTAAATAGGGCGATAAAAGAACAAAACATAGATTATTTATATCAGTTTTTGAAAAGTGGTAGAACTGATAATAAAGCGTATATAATGTGGGCAATATGCCAATTAGATGATGGTACATATGCTTGTAAAATAACTGATGAGTATGACAATGGTAAAATTGAATTATCTAATCAAGAGTTAAATGATTTAAAAAACGTTGTTATGAATAGTAGTAAAAATGGTATGAAGTTTGCTATGGTTTATAAAAATAACAGAAAAGTAGTTTTAGATAACTTTGATAATAGTTATTCTAAAATATATGCTTATTATTCAATGCTTAGTGATGAAGATAAAAAAGATGTTCCTAAAGCCTATGTTGATGAAATACGTACATTAGCAAAACAAGAGATAAATACGGAAAGTGCTTTAGAAGAAAAAGAAGAAGTAAAAGAAGAAAAAGATACTTTAGTAAAAAGATTAAACGATTTAGCAAAAAGTATAAATGAAAATGGTCCAACATACATTGATGGAGCTAAGGAAAAAGGGAAACAATTATCTACTTTAGTAGGTACTAAATTAAAAGATGCTAAAGAATCTGCTGTAAAAGGATTTGTGGTAGTTCAAGGAGCATATAAAAGTGCAAAAGCAGCTCATGATGTTTCAAAGAAAGTAAAAGATTTCACTAGTGAAGAAACGTCTAAGAATGTTGATAAAATAAGCAATGAAAACAAAATAGAATATGAAGAGGAAGCTGAAAAATTTGTTAAAGATCTAAAAGAAGAATTAGATGACGTTAAAAAAGACGCAAAGGTGTTTATAGATGAAGCAAAAGAAGCTGCCCCTGCATACATAAGAACATTTGTTAAAATGATAAAAGGTGATGATAAGTAATTATTACTGTAAAGTAATAATTAAATAAACAAAATGGCTTGCATAAATAAGCGTTTTGTTGTATATTATTAAAGGAACCAATTCTTGGTTATTGGAAACTCCGAACCATAACTCAGAATTTGGGGATTAATAAAGAAGGAGGATATTATGTTAAAAAAAGAAGTAAAACAAGACATTATTAAAAAGTATGCAACTCATAAAGGTGATACTGGTTCTCCAGAAGTACAAATAGCAGTACTAACTGAAGAAATTAATGTTTTAACAGAACACTTAAAAGAACATATTCATGATTTTCACTCAAAAAGAGGATTATTAATGAAAGTTGGTAGAAGAAGAAATTTACTTAACTATTTAAAAGATACTGACATTAATAGATATCGTGAATTAATTAAGAGTTTAGGTTTAAGAAAGTAAAAATTTAGAATATAAGTAGGCGCTCTTTTTTGGGTGCCTTTTTATATAAAAGGGAGAGATGTAGTATGGAAAAAAGAGTATTTGAAACAGAATTTAGAGGAAGACCATTAAGAGTAGAAGTTGGAGAAGTTGCAAAACAAGCACACGGAGCAGTGCTTGTTAGATATGGGGATACAGTTGTATTATCAACCGTATGTGTTAGTAAAACTGCTAATATTTTATCTGATTTCTTTCCATTAATGGTTTTATATCAAGAAAAATTATATTCAGTAGGCAAAATTCCAGGTGGATTTATAAAAAGAGAAGGACGACCTACTGAAAACGCAACATTAGCAGCAAGAATGATAGACAGACCAATGCGTCCATTATTTCCTGAAAACTTTAGAAATGAAGTACAAGTTGTTAATACAGTATTATCAGTAGATCCTGATAATTCTCCAGAGTTAACAGCAATGTTTGGTTCTAGTTTGGCAACTAGCATTTCTAAAATACCATTTGATGGACCTATTGCAGGCGTTAAAGTTGGTAAGGTTGACGGGAAGCTCGTTATTAATCCAAATGTTGAAGAATTGGAAAAAACAACTATTGATTTAACGGTTGCAGGTACAAAAGATGCAATAAACATGGTTGAAGCAGGTGCAAAGGAAGCTTCAGAAGAAGAAATGCTTGAAGCTTTAATGTTTGGTCATGATGCAGTTAAAGAGCTTGTAAAATTTGAAGAAAAAATAGTTAAAGAAATCGGCGAAGAAAAGATGGAATACGAGGTTCTTGAAATAACTGATGAACTTAGAGAAGAAATTACAACACTTGCAAAAGAACCATTTGATAAAGCTATGCGTATTAAAGATAAAATAGAAAAATACGAAGCTATTGATAAAGTTAAAGAGGATGTTGTTCAAAAATTTGAATATGAAAACGAAGATTTAGATAAAGATGAGTTAAACGAATTATTAACAAAGGTAAAATTATGCCTTGGTGAAGTAGAATATGATGTATTTAGAAAGATAGTGGTTAAAGAAAAGAAACGTGCAGATGGAAGAAAAATGACTGAAATAAGGCCACTTTCAACAGATATTGATTTACTTCCAAGAACTCATGGGTCAGCATTGTTTACTCGTGGTGAAACACAAAGTTTATCTGTTGTTACGTTAGGAGCATTAGGTGAACATCAAATAATAGATGGTTTATCACCAGAAGATCAAAAAAGATTTATGCTTCATTATAATTTCCCACAATTTTCAGTTGGAGAAACAGGAAGATATGGTGCACCAGGTAGACGTGAAATTGGACATGGAGCACTTGGAGAAAGAGCACTTTCTCAAGTTATTCCATCAGAAGATGAATTTCCATATACAATTCGTGTTGTATCTGAAATACTAGAATCAAATGGTTCGTCATCACAAGCATCTATTTGTGCTGGATGTATGGCGTTGATGGCAGCCGGTGTACCAATTAAAGCACCAGTTGCAGGTATCGCCATGGGATTAATTACTGATGGTGATGATTATACAATCTTAACTGATATACAAGGTATGGAAGATCACTTGGGTGATATGGACTTTAAGGTTGCTGGTACCAAAGATGGTATTTGTGCACTTCAAATGGATATAAAAATAAAAGGTATTACAAAGGAAATTCTTGAAGAAGCTTTAGCACAAGCAAAAAAAGCTAGACTTGAAATATTAAAGGTAATTGCAAAACAAATAAAAGAACCTAGAAAAGAAGTTAGCAAATATGCACCTAAAACTCTAACATTTGAAATTGATCCTGCAAAAATAAAAGATGTTATTGGTAAGGGTGGAGAAATGATTACTAAGATAATTTTAGAGGCATCAAACGTTCAAACTGTAACTGATATGAATGCAGTTAAAGTTGATATTGAAGAAGATGGAAGGGTAATAATTTACCATACTGATCAAGAAATAATTAATAGAACTGCTGAAATGATTAAAAACGTAGTAAAAGAAGTAGAAATTGGTAAAATATATACTGGTAAAGTAGTAAAAGTAATAGATGAATTAGGTTGCTTTGTAGAACTTTGGGAAGGATGTGAAGGATTGGTACATATTTCTCAACTTTCTGATAAAAGAGTAGAAAAAACAACTGATGTAGTATCAGTTGGAGATGATATTATTGTAAAAGCAACAGGCTTTAAAAATGGTAAGCTTAATTTATCTAGAAAAGAAGTATTAGTAAAAGATAAAATAAAAGATGAAAGACCATCTAAAAAGGAAGAAAAAGCTGAAGAATAATTCTTCAGTTTTTTGTTTACACTTATATTAATAAATACTTTTTAATTATTAGTATTTATGATATTATTATTATAGAGGATTCTATAATATAAGGTAGGTGTTATTATGCACAT
>CADBMO010000055.1 GCA_902795755.1 uncultured Erysipelotrichaceae bacterium
ACATCTACTTCATTACCTACTAATAAGTTATATTTTGCTAACAAAGTTATCTCTTCTTCTGTTTGCGATATTACGTTAAACTCTTCGCTACCTATTTTAACTACATCACCAATTTCATAATTATTATACTTCATACCCCTATCTGATGGTATTTCACTTTTATCTATCTCAATTACAGGTCTTATACCAACTCCAATGTCTTCATAAAAGTCTACCATTATAACAGTTTCACTAACTGATGGCGGTGCAAAAACCGCAACCTTCTTATCAACCGATTCGAAATCTCCGGTTGAGACAAAACCAGTCCAATAAGTTGTTTTATAAAACCATGTTTGTTTAGGCATACCACATGTTGTAGATGCGTTTGCATCACCACAACTTAAATGTAAGAAATCTTTGTGATTTAATAATCTTGCCTTTAAACTATTATATTTTTTATTTAATGTTTCTTGATATAAATCAACATAACTTTTTATAGGCGAATCATCAGAATAAACGTATGCCGTAGCATCTGCACCAGTAGGATAACCATCCTTTATCTTATTACTAGAATAATCCCACCAATAGCTTTGATGATCGTCATTATCTTTTGCAAATGGCACTCCACCAATAGAATAATCAGTGTCATCAAAACCTTTTGCTATTTCACTTTGAAGTCCATAACCAGGACTATCACTTTCTATTTCAGAAACATTTTCATCGTAATAATAATTACCAACCAATAAGTTATATTGCGCTAGTGCGATTACTTTATTTCCATCTTCTCTTATGGTATAAAAACACTCGGTCCCTAAGCAAAACATATCACCGGTTTCAAACTTATCAGAAGCATCACCCTTTAATTTAATAATATCTAGTTTATATATTCCTAATATTACTAACCCAATAATTAAAACAAGGCAAACCATACACATTATAATGCTAACTTTCTTTAGTTTAGAATCAGCAAGCTTTGGTCTTCCTACTTTTCTTTTTTCTTCTTTAATCATTTCATAACACCTACTTTTTCTATTATGTTACTATACACATTTATAATAAAATAAAAGGCTAAAATTAGTCAAGATAACAATTTAATCTTGTACATTATAACGTAAAAAAGGACTTATGTCCTTTTATTCTGCAAAATGTGTATGTTTTACTTTCCATTTCTTTAATGATATAGAAATCCATAATGAATAAATACCTAGTGTAATAATACATAGTAGTATCCATTTCAACCAATTTCCAAATAATTGGGTTGCTTTCCCATCAAAAGACAATCTTTTACCATTTATAACGGTATGTTTTGCCTCCCAATTATAAACCATACATACTGCCCATGGATAACAAATTCCTATAGTAATAGTTGTAATTAAACCACCTAATAATTTCCAACCAATCAATTGTAATAATCCACCATCAAAATATGAATCGTTTTTCATCTAATACCTCCTATTAATTACATTATATCATAGAATTATTTTTTACTATCTATCGTGCCTCTAAAAACTACATATTTATCATAAATGTATTCTAATACAAAATTACTAAGCATATTTAATCCCGTAACAACATACTCGTTTACATGAAGATTACCAACCAAATAATTTCCTAACATAGTAGATACTGGTGTAAATACTAAATAAAAAATAAATACTAATGTCATAGCTTTAGGCACGTTTGCACTTGATTTAAATGTGAATTCACGATTTAAAGTAAAGTTCCATACAACGCTTGCGATTAATGCTAGTAAATAACATACCCAATAACCAAAAGATGTTAATTCATTTAATAATGTAAATAACCCTATTTCAATTGCACCAGCAGACATTGAAAACAGCGTAAATTTTACTTTTCTTAATAATTCTTTTTTATTCATATTAATTCCTACTTTTTATAACTATTCAATGTTTTATTACAATCTATTGTATAATTGTCTCCATTTATGATTATTCTATGCTCTACTCCCAATTTTTTTGCAAGCATTTCTACTGCGTTAAAAACCTTTGGAAAGAATCTTGTTTCATTAACTAATTTTAAAGGATCACTATTCAATGTTATTATTAAACTAAACGTATCATCATATTTAAAATCTACGTTTGTAATATCTTCTGAGATAAAATATCCAAATTTTTCTTTATAATTATCTTCTAATCTTTCATGTGAAAAATCCATTTTATCAGCAAATCTTAAAAGATGAATGAAAAGCGGATATTCCATCATTTCTTCTTTTGAGCCATGATTCTTTATAGCAGTTAAAATAATATCATAATACTCACCTAACTCATCTTTAAACTTTAATAAATAATCTTTTGAAAACACCATTGATTTAAATGCATGATTTTCTCTACCATCTACTTGTCCAACATCATGAAGTACTGCACTTATTAGTAATGCTTCTTTTTCTAAACCGGCAATTTTAAAAACATCACATAATTTTTCCATAATACTATATACATTTTTAACATGTTTATATCCATGATTAAATGGTACGTCATTTACCTTATCAATCTCATTATAAATATTTATTATTTCTTCATCATTTAATATATCTTTTGCAATTACCATGTTATCACCTAAGATAATTATATAAAAAAAGACTAGATTAATCTAGTCTTAATTATTATTTTTTATTGTTGATAGCAGCTTGTGCAGCAGCTAATCTTGCAATAGGTACTCTAAATGGAGAGCATGATACATAATCAAGTCCAATCTTGTGACAGAACTCAACTGATGAAGGATCTCCACCATGTTCACCACAAATACCAACGTGTAAGTTAGGATTTACTGGTTTACCTAGTTTTAATGCTGTTTCCATTAATTTACCAACACCAGTTTGATCTAGTTTAGCAAATGGATCATTTTCAAAGATTTTTGCATCATAGTATGCATCTAAGAATTTACCAGCATCATCTCTAGAGAATCCAAATGTCATTTGTGTTAAATCATTAGTACCAAAGCAGAAGAAATCAGC
>CADBMO010000056.1 GCA_902795755.1 uncultured Erysipelotrichaceae bacterium
ACTGTGCTTGATCAACATAATCTTTTTTAGGTTTCCATGTTGAATACTCTGGAACATATACTACTCCATTAAAACCATTATCTTCTAGGTACTTACAGGCACTTGTTCTCCATGATTCAGTATTCTCACCTCTTGGAGTTGGACCTGCTAGGAATATCGATTTATGTCCTTTTAATACTTCCTGATCTGAATAGTTTATAATCATGATATTACCTTCTTTCTAAAAAACAAATACACTCAACGTGTTCTGTATTAGGAAACATATCAACTGGAGTTACTTTTTTAACATCATATAAATCAGTTAAATAACTAATATCTCTTGACATAGTAACAGGATTACATGATATATATATTATTTTTTTAGGAGCTAATTTTTTCATTACTGCAATTGCTTTCCTATCAATTCCTTTTCTTGGTGGATCTACAAATATAACATCTACTTTCTCATTTATTTTGCTTATTTCTTTAGCAGCATCACCACATATAAATCTTACGTTATTTATATTATTAGTAATTAAGTTTTCTTTTGCATCTATTATGGCATCATCAACTAATTCAATACCTAATACTTTTTTAACATAACCTGATATTATGCATGCAATGGTTCCAGTTCCACAATACAAATCAAGTGCTACTTCATCTTTTTGTAACTCCGCCATTTTAATAGCCTGTTCATATAGTTTTTCAACTTGAATACTATTTACTTGGTAAAAAGAATTGGATGATACCTTAAACATCAACCCATTAGTTATTTCATTAATATATCCATTACCATATACAACCTTATCATTAAATATAACCGTACTTACACTTTCGTTAAGTGCTAAATAACTTGCAATATCAATATCATTTTCATTAACAGAATATATATCTATTAATAATTCATTTGTAATATTACTTTCTCTTACGTTAATCATTTTAATTTCGTTTTCATTTTCATTTAAGTACTCTTTTACAACGCCTAATATTTCATTGATTCTGTTTTCTGCTAAGTTACATTTATCAATACTAACTAATCTATAAGTACCTTCTTCATAAAAACCTATTTTATTATTTTCTACTTTAAAACTCATCTTATTACGATAGTTATCATTTTTAATACACGGTATAACATCATCTACTTCTATATCTACTTTACCTATTCTTTTTAGGGCAGTCTCTACTTTTTCTTTTTTAAATAACAAATTATCTTCCTTGCTTTGGTGTCTTAAATGACATCCACCACAATCTTTATAAAAAGGACAATTAGGATCAATTCTTTTATCAGATGGTTTTAAAACATCAATTAACTTTCCTCTTGCATAATTTTTCTTTATCTCTGTAATTCTTATTTTAACTTTTTCACCAGGTAAAACCTTTGGTACGAAGCATATCATACCACCCACCTTACAAACACCTTTACCCTCGTTTTCTAAAGATGTTATATCAACATCATAAACCTCATCTATTTTTACAGTATTAAACATAATATCACCTATTATAATTATACCTTATTTATAAATATATCCAAAATAAAAAACAAGTTTTTTGTAAACTTGTTTTATTATTATTTGACGTTTATATCAAAAAGAATTTCATTATCTACTTATTAAATGAAACTCTTTTTAAGTTTTCTTCATCAATGTACATTACTTTTTTTGCGATATCATCATCAACTATATTTGCCATTTTAACTATTTCTGATGCTTCTTTAAACTTATTTTTCTTACTTGCATAATCAGCACTAACAATTCCGTTTGCTACCAAATAATCAATAAGTACACCAATAGAATATGATCCTAAAAGTATTAACACACTTGTTGCAAAAGTATGTGCAGTATCTAACTTAGCGTTATCTAATGCCATACCAACTGAGGCACTAGCTGCTCCTGATACAATACCAACCGTAGCTTTTGTTGAATCATATAATTCATGGAATTTTGCTGAAACCTCTTGTGATTTATCATACTTATTATAATAATGTGCTATCTTTTCTAAATCTGCTTTTGATAAATAGTTATATGCATGGTTTATCGCTTTTTCAGTTTTGTTACTATTTTTGCTCATAACTAATCCCCTTTCTTAAAAGAATGCTGTATATAATAGCAAAAAAAAATAGCTAAGTCAAGCTATTCTTTTTCTGATAAAGATTTATAATAATTAAACCTTTTTATTGCAGAGTCTTTATTGATTTTGAATAATTCTAATGCTTTTTCCTCATTAATTATTTTAGTCATTGCATATCTATTTTCATTTTCTAAAAACTCTTCATATTTATCAAAATCTGGGTTCTTATAATCAAGATTTAATACCTCATCAAAAGGATCATATCTAAATAATGGCCAGTAACCAGATTCAACGGCTAATTTTTCTTCCAAGCAACTATTTTTCATACCACTTTTAATACCATGATTTATACATGGTGCATATGCAATTATAAGTGAAGGGCCATTATGAGCATCTGCTTCTTTAAATGCGTTTATGGCCTGTTGCATATTTGCACCTAAAGAAATACTTGCAACGTATACATCATCATAACTAAGTGCCATTCTTGCCAAATCTTTTTTCTTTCTTTTCTTACCAGTAGATGCAAATTTAGCGGTTGCACCTATTCTTGTAGCTTTAGAATTTTGACCACCAGTATTAGAATATACTTCAGTATCTAAAACTAATATATTTACGTTTTCACCAGAAGCAAGTACATGATCTAATCCACCATAACCAATATCATATGCCCATCCATCACCGCCTATTATCCAAGTTTTCTTAGGCATAATATATTTTTTTAATCTTTCAGCTTTTACTGCTTCACTAAAATCAAAATTATCAAGCAATTCTTTTGCATTTTCTTCATTTGGATTATCACACCAAGCATCTGCTAAAATCTTATTACCTTCTGATAGATCACTATTTTTAAATATAGTCATTATCTTTTCTTTTTGTTTATCTACACCTAGTTTAATGCCAAGACCAAACTCAGCATTATCTTCAAATAATGAGTTTATCCAAGATACTCCATATGGAGTACTATCTACTTCTCCACCATAGATAGATGAACAACCAGTAGCATTTGCAATTATAATACTCTTACCAAATAACTGAGTAAGCAACTTAATATATGGTGTTTGACCACATCCCGCACAAGCTCCTGAAAATTCAAATAATGGTTTTTCAAACTGAGATCCCTTAATGGTAAACTTAGGAAAATCAGTTTTGTTCTCTACCATGTCAAACATATTTCTAGAACTATTTAATTCATCTTTTATTTTTTGTTTCATAACAAGTGCTTTTTCTTTAGCAGGACACACACTTGCGCATACACCGCACCCCGTACAATCTTCTTTAGAAACAGCAATATAGTAATATAAATTACTTTTGCCAGTCATATCTTTTACTTTACCCTTTAAGTTATACTTTTTAACTTCTTCTGCATTAAGTGGCATTGGTCTTATAACCGCATGAGGGCACGCTAGTGCACACATACCACATTCAATACAATTTTCTTTTATCCAACAAGGTACAACATCTGACGAATCGTTTTTGCTAAACTTAGAAGTACTAGGTTTAAAAGTACCATCCTTATGATTTATAAAGTCACTTACGTTTAATTCGTCACCTTTTTTATCAGATATATAATTTATAACTTTATCATCCGTTAATCTAATTTTTGACGTATCTTCTTTTAAATCAGTCATATTAACAGCAAACTCATGTAGTTTACCATCTACCTCATCAACTGCATTTATATTAGCATCAACTATTTCAGTACCCTTTTTAATAAATTTCTTTCTAATTTGTTCTTTTATTTTATTAATTATTAATTCATAATTTACCAAACCACCTACTTTAAATATAGCGGTTTCCATAATCATACTAATTTTATGTTCTATATTATTTCTCTTTGCAATATCAAAAGCATCTATTATATAAGTTTTAACATCCTTATCAATTAAAGTACTTTTTACGTTATTTGGCAAAAATTCTAATAACTCTTTTTCATCTTTAGATGTTGCAAGTATAAAAGTACCACCTTTTTTAATATGTTTTAAAACATCATATTTTAATAAATAAGAATCTTTTGTACAAACTAATATATTTGCCTTTTCTATATAATATGGACTTCTAATATCATTTTTAGATACCCTTAAATGACATTTAGTAACACCACCTGATTTTTTAGAATCATATTCAAAGTATCCTTGTACATAAGCATCAGTATAATTACCCATAATGCTTATTATATCTTTAGATGCGGTTATCATACCATCAGATCCATAACCATAAACAAGTATGTTACGCACATGTTTTTGTTTTAGCTTATAATCACTTACAGGTATACTCTTATTAGTAACATCATCATTAATACCAATTGTAAAATCAGTATGACACGCTGGATCATCTAGAAAATCAAATACTGCTTTTATTTGAGAAACATCAGTATTTTTACCAGACAAACCATATCTACCACCAATTATTTTAGGTGGAATACTTGACTCTTGATACATAGAAAGTACGTCTAAATATAATGGTTCACCTGCACTACCTGGTTCTTTAGTTCTATCAAGTACCGCTATTTTCTTAACGCTTTTTGGAATTACATCTAAAAAATACTTTTTACTAAATGGTCTATATAAATGAACCTCTACTAATCCAAGACCTTCTTCACTATCAACTACTTCTTTAATAGCATCACAAACAGAACCCATTGCAACTATTACCTTAGTTGCGTTAGGATCACCATAATAATTAAATGGTTTATAATCCTTACCAGTTATTTCATTTATTTTTTGCATATAATCATTTACTACATCCGGCATTTTATCATAATTTTCATTTCTAGCCTCAGTATTTTGAAAATATACATCATCATTTTGATTAGTACCCCTTGTTACTACCTTACTTACTAAACTATTATCTTTAAACTCCTCTAGTTTTTTTCTATTTAATAAATATAACAAGTCTTTTCCATCTAATATTTCAATTTTCTTAAGCTCATGTGAAGTTCTAAAACCATCAAAGAAGTTTAAAACTGGCATACTATTATCAATTGCTGATAAATAACTAACGGCTGTTAAATTCATTACGTCTTGTACGCTTGAAGATGCAATCATAGAAAAACCAGTACTTCTAGTAGCATACACATCTTGATGGTCGCCCATTATACTAAGTGCATGGGTAGCTAAAGACCTTGCTGCAACGTTGATTACACAAGGTAAACACTCACCTGCTATTTTATACATGCTAGGTATCATCAAAAGTAGTCCTTGAGAAGATGTATAAGTAGTCGCAAGTGTTCCAGCTTGCAAGGCACCATGAACTAAGCCAATCGCACCAGCTTCACTTTGCATTTCAACAACTTTAACAGGATTACCATATAAATTATTAAATCCTTTGCTAGATAATTCATCCATTTTTTCAGCCATTTTAGAAGCTGGTGTTATTGGATATATACCAGCAAGTTCACTAAATAAATATGATACATAACTACATGCTTCATTACCATCCATTACTTTATATCGTTTCATACACTTCACCTATTATAAATTATATCATTTTTTTTATAATTTTTAAACATAATAAAAAGATGATTACTCATCTTTTACTTATTTGGTAATTTAAATAGTTTTCTCTTTGGTTTACCTTTTTCTTGGATACATTTATTAATACTATTATAATATAAATTATCAGAATAAACCGCAGACATATTTTTAACATCTGCAATAAACTCATTATAATCATCTAAATAATCTTCTAATAAACTATATATTAAGCTTGGTTCTTCCTCTTTTTTATAATTAATTCTTCTAATACCATACATATTATATGGTTCTCCGTTAGAACCTGTAGTAGAATTAGAATTACCAATTAATTCATAATATAAATTTCTCTTGTCTTTAGATACTTTAAATTTATAATTTCTTGCAATAAACTTAAAACTATCTTTATCAAGTCTTATTTCTCTTCCATGATTTTTTTCTACTAGACCATATCTTTTTTCACTAGGTCTAAAGTATACAAATAATTTATATTTACCATCTTCAAATAACCTATATTCGTTACTAAAATATATTCTATCATCACGTTTATCACTTGATGCAAAACCACTTAATTTATAAAACCTATCAGTTAATAATATTGTATACTTAAATTCAAACTTAGAAGGTTCTTTAGTGTTTTTATAAGATAAAACATTCATGGTTTTATTATCTAAAGCTATATTCATCAAAAACTCATCATTATTATTCATTGTTAGCATACCAACTTTTTGATTTTTATAATCATATATATCTAATCTATTATTATCAATTAACTCTTTTGATAATACGTTTAACTTCTTATTATCTAGCTTTAAATTAAACACGCTTAAAAAGTTAATTGCTGCATTTATATAACTATCAATAACCATAATAAATCTCCTAGCAAATAGTATTATAGTTATTTTATTAAAAAAAAGCAAGTTTTACTTGCTCTTCTTTGTTACTTTTTTCTTAGTAGGTTTCTTTTTTTCATATTTTTTAATCATATTCACATCCACAATTTTATATGCAATTATGTACCATAATTACATAATAAATGCTTTTATTAATCAATTAAGTATTGATATTACTTTATACATGGTATATACTATAACTAGAAAGAGAAACCATTAAGGTTAATTTGCTTTCTAAATTGTTGGTTTAGAAAAACACTAACCCCCTAGGTTAGTGTTTTTCTTGTGGAGAATTAGACTACAAGTAGAATAATCACAATAAGAAGCGGGATAACTATTAACTTAAGAAAACTAGTTTCCTTCATTAATATATCCTCCTTTCTATTAATTTCTTAATAGAAAGCATACTAACCTA
>CADBMO010000057.1 GCA_902795755.1 uncultured Erysipelotrichaceae bacterium
ATCTAAGTGGGAAGCCAACTTCAAGATGAATTTTCCTGTTTTTCGAAAACTAAGATCCCAGAAAGACTATCTGGTTGATAGGCTAGACGTGGAAGCGTAGTGATACGTTGAGCTGACTAGTACTAATAGATCGAGAGTTAAACCATATAATTTGATGTTAAACCATATTATCATGTTTTCAGAGAATTATTTCTCTATATTTTTAATGGTAACGATAGCAAAGTGGATACACCTGTTCCCATCCCGAACACAGAAGTTAAGCACTTTTACGCCGACGATAGTGTAAGCGAAAATAGGAAGTTGCCATTTTTTTTATGCATTAAAAAAACCACGTAAAGTGGTTTTTATTTTTTTTCTAAACATTGTTCAATCATAGATATAATGACATTATTGAATGAGGTATTATTATCTTTTGCAATTTTCTCTATTTCTTTTATTAGTTTTTCTTTTATATATAGAGATTTGTATCCTGCTGGTTCCTTATGTTTCGTTTTTTTAGGCACAAATGTCATATTTATCACCTCTATTATAATTTTAATATATTAAAAATTTCTATGATATATGAGAAATTTCTAATATTATTTTATCCTTTAAATGTATATTTATAATAAACCAATACTATTGAGTAATTTGTAATATTATGTAAATAGGATTATTATTATTGAAATATTATTGTTTTTTTACTATAATTAAAATGGTGATATATATGGATTATAAAATTACGTCAAATTCTGAGCAAGATACTATAGTACTTGCCCAAAATTTTGAATCAGAAAAGTTTAATAACATGATTATTTGTCTAATTGGTGAATTAGGAAGTGGTAAAACTCTTTTTACCAAAGGTTTTGCAGGAGCACTTGGTATTGAGGAAAACATTACTTCACCAACTTTTAACATTATAAAAGAGTATAAAACAGGTGAAATGGATTTATATCATATGGACGTTTATAGACTAGAAGGTAATACGGATGAATTAGGCCTAGAAGAATATCTAAAAAAAGATGGTGTTATTATCATAGAATGGGCTGATATGATAGAGTCAGAATTACCTGATGAAAGATTAGAAATTAAGTTTAAAATTACTGGAGAAGAAAAACGTTCTATTACAATTACTCCATATGGTGAAAAATATGAAGATCTATGTGAGGATGTCCTTTGATTAATTTGTTTATTGATTGCTCTAGAAAAACTCTTGCAATTGCACTTTTAAATGATAATGGATTAATTGATAGCATAGAAACCAGTTCACATGGAAAACATTCAAATTATCTAATGAGTTCGTTAAATAATATTTTTAAAGATAATAATTTAAAGATTAATGATGTTGACAATATAATCGTAGTAAATGGTCCAGGTAGTTTTACTGGTATTCGAGTTGGTGTTACAGTTGCTAAAACTTTAGCGTGGACTTTATCGAAAAATCTATATGAGATTACCACTTTAGATGCACTAAAAACGCATACAAATAACGATGTAGTTATCAGTGTTTTTTATGATAAACCTAATGCATCATACGTAGGCATATATGATAACAACAAAATAATTGATTATATGACTTTAGATGATACAAGATTAGATATTAATAATAAAAAAATTACAATTATATCATATGATGAAAATGATTTTGTAAAAGCTTTAAAAGGCAAACTAAAAAATTGTGATATAGATTTTGTAGTATTAGATAATTATGACTATGTAAAAGTAGTTAATAGTGCACTTAAAACAAAACCAGTAGTAGTTCATAACAGTGCACCTGTTTATTTAAAAAAGATAGATGCGGAAAAATAATATGATTAGGTATTACAATAATAATGATATTCCATATATAAATAAATTAGGTATACAATTACACGATAATTACAAATTTGATTTGGATATTTATTCTAAATGCTTAGTAATTGATAATAATGGTATAATTGGTTTTATTACTTATTCAATAATATATGATCGTGCAGAAATAATTGATATAGTTGTATCAGTTAATAATCGAGAAAAAGGATTAGGTAGAAAATTATTACAATACGTTATAAATGATTGTAAAAGTAACAATTGTAAAAGCATTACTTTAGAAGTTAGAAAAAGTAATGAAACTGCTATAAATTTTTATAAAAATAATGGTTTTAATATAATTTCCACAAGAAAAAATTATTATAAGGAAGAAGATGGATACCTAATGTGTTTGGAGGTGAAATAATGAAGGATATTAACATATTTGCAATAGAAACTAGCTGCGACGAAACTAGCTGTAGTATTATTAAAAATGGTAATGTTGATATTGCAACAGTTATTTTATCTCAAATTGATATTCATAAAAATTTTGGTGGAGTAGTTCCAGAAATTGCAAGCCGAAATCATACCAAGGCTATCACGTTAGTTTTTGAAGAGTGCCTAAATAAAGCTAATATGACATTTGAAGATATTGATTATATTGCTGTAACGTATGGTCCAGGATTAAATGGTGCATTATTAGTTGGAATAGAAGCTGCAAAAGCACTTTCTTTTGCAACTGGAATCCCTCTTATTAAAGTAAATCATATGGCAGGTCATATATATGCAAATAAGTTCGTTGGTGATTTTAAATTTCCACTTATTTCACTTGTGGTAAGTGGTGGGCATACTGAACTGATATACATGGATAAAGAATATTCATTTAAAAAAATAGGTGGAACATTAGATGATTCTATAGGTGAAGCTTATGATAAAGTGGCAAGGGTAGTAGGTATTCCTTATCCTGGTGGACCACTTATGGATAAGATGGCACATAATGGAAAGCATACTTATAATTTACCAACGCCTAAAGATGATAATTCTTATGACTTTAGTTTTAGTGGAATAAAAAGTGCTGTTATAAATTTAGTGCATAATGAAAAACAACGAGGTAATGAAATAAATAAAGAGAATCTTGCAACTTCTTTTCAAGAAACAGTTGTTGATATATTAGTTAAAAAGACTAAAAGAGCCGTAAAAGAGTATGGTGTTAAACAATTACTAGTTGCAGGAGGAGTTTCTGCTAATAGCGGGCTTAGAAAAGCTCTTGATAATATGTGTGAAGAGTTAAATATAGAGCTTTTAAAACCAGAACTAAAGTATTGTACTGATAATGCTGCTATGATTGGTGCAGCAGCATACTATGCACTTAAAAATAATGATATCGCTGATTATACATTAGGACCTGAACCAGGTCTTGATTTAGTGGAAGATGGTGAATAATATGAATAAAAAAGGTTTTACGTTAATTGAGTTACTAGCAATAATTACGCTTGTTGGTATAATTGCATTAATTGCAATACCAAATATTACAAAAGAAGTACAACAAAACGAGGAACAAAAACAAACTCTTAATGACAAAAAGATTGAGTATGCATCTAGGATGTTTGTTGCAAAATATCATGCTGATGATGTTATTGATGGTAATGAAATCAATTTCAAGTTACAAGATTTGGAAGATGACGGGCTATTGACTATATCAGATGAGTGTGTAGGTGATAAAGGTAAAACAATAAGCGTTCATGGTACCAATTATGATTATAGTAATCTTTCATCAACTTGTTATTCATTAATTAGCGTAGGTAAAACTAGTGTAGATAAAACTAGTGTAGGTAAAGTTGGTGTGAATACGAAGTATACTTATGACCAATTAAAAGATAGTTTAAGTAGTATAAAACCAAACATTTATGTTGCAAAAAAAGATAATAATAAACTGACTTTATATGTTGAAACTCTAGAATTTAAAAATGTTAGAGGTGCACAAATATATTATCGTGTTTATAATGCTTTGAAAACTGCTTTAAATAAAGATTATGAACTTAAATCAGCATCATGTGGAGATTTTATGAAATATTCTGAATTAAATGAGTTTTTAATCTTTGTAAATGGAAGTAATGGTACTGAAGCTTTTGAATGTAAAAATAGCAAAAAAATACAGTTTTATCCTACACAGCAAAACTATAGTGGGCACGTTTTTATAGCGATAGGTACATCTGAATCATCATTTACGAATATAATCAAATAAAAACGCATAATCGACTTATGCGTTTTTTAATTTTTTTTCAATGTATAGAATAATAAAATAAAGTATACTTGTTAAAATAGCAAGTAGTATAATACCTGTCATAACCAAACTTGTATTAAATACTTGTGATCCATAGTTTATTAAGTATCCTAAGCCTTCTTTTGATACTAGTAGTTCTCCTATTATAACACCTACGAAAGTCATTGATAAATTTATTTTTATGGCACTTACTATAGTATTAATATTATAAGGTAATACTACCTTGTTAAATATTTGTATTTTATTAGCATTAAAACTTTTAAGTAGTTTTATACTTGTTTCATTAGTATGTTTAAAACCAGTATACACACCTATAATTGTAGAAATAACTGATATTAAAAGAGCCATTAATATAATTGAATTTTGATTAGCACCTGCCCAAATAATTATTATTGGACCAAGGGCGACTTTTGGTAAGCTATTAAGAATTGTTAAATATGGATCAAGAACCTTTGATAAAAACGGATTAAACCATAGAATTGCTGCAATAAATATTCCTATAAAACTACCTAGTATAAAACTTATTAATATTTCTTTTAAAGTAATCCATATGTGAATAAACAAGTTATTATCATTATATAGTTTTATAACTGTTTTAATAACATTTTTAGGACTAGAACACAAAAATGAATTAATTATGTTTTTATCTGATAATAGTTGCCAAATAATTATAAATAAAGATATTATTAAAAGTTGAAATACAATAATCTTTATTTTATTAATTTTAATTTTTTTTAAATAAGCATTAAGTTCTTCATTCATTGTAATCCAAATCCTTCCATATTAAATCATAGTATTTATTAAAATTAATATCTTTTTTATTTAAGCTTGGAATTCTTTTTTTATCAAGTATTATTTCATACTCATTTTTAATTACTGCTGGCCTTTTTGATAAAACGATTACTTTATCTGCCATAGAAATAGCTTCACCTATATCATGTGTAACCATAATAGCGGTTTTATTTTCATCCTTTATAATTTTATAAACGTCATCAGATACTTTTATTCTGGTTTGATAATCAAGTGCCGAAAATGGTTCATCTAAAAGTAGTATATCTGGCTTTAATGCTAGTGTTCTAATTAATGCGCATCTTTGTCTCATTCCACCAGATAATTCCTTAGGATAACTATTCTTAAATTCATATAATCCGTATTTTTTGAGTAGTTTATTTACGTATGATATGTTATCTCTATTATTTTGTTTTTGAATTTTTAATCCGAGTATGCAGTTTTCAAATACGGTTAACCATGGAAGCAGTGCATCTTCTTGAAACATATATCCTACCTTTACTTTGTTTTTAAATATAACGTTACCACTACTTTTTTCTTCTAAACCACCTATTATTGAAAGAATAGTTGATTTTCCACAACCAGAGGGTCCAATAATTGTTATAAATTCGTTTTTATAAACTGATAAGTTAATATCTTTTAGTGCACATATAACTTCTTTTTTATTTATATAGTTTTTTTCTAAGTTATTAATTTTTAATAACATTACTTTTTATATATTAATTTGTTATATGGAGCTTTTTTTTCTAACTCTCCTGCACTAATCATAATATCTTGTAAATGATTAAAGTCTTCTTCACTAATACTTGTGTTAGATGACCAAGCATCAGAATCTTTGTATCTTTTAATGATTGCGGTTAAATCATTTAATGATAAATCTGGAAAGAATTCATATATGTCTTTTGCAATTATTTCTGGATCTGTTTTAGAAACGTATTTAAGTCCTTTATTAATTGCATTAGTAAAACCATTAATTACTTCTGGATTAGCTTCTATGAAGCTTTTTTTAGCATTATATGCAGTATATGGCACTTCTCCAGAGTAATCACCAACGTATGCAACAACATATCCTAGTCCTTGTTTTTCAACACTTAGTGCATTTGGTTCAAATAGTGTAACAAAATCTTGTTTTCCACCAATAAAGGCACCTTCCATTGCTGGAAATGCAATACTTGTATCTATTTTTACATCTTTTTTAGGATCAATACCATTTTGTTTTAAAGCCCATTCAAAACTCATTTCTGGCATTCCACCTTTTCTTCCCCCAATTATTGTTTTTCCTTTTAAGTCATTCAAAGTAAAATTATCATATTTTTTTCTAGATACTAAAAAAGCACCATCTCTTTTGGTTAGTCTAGCAAAGTTAACTAAATAATCTTTTTCTCCACTTTGGTATACGTATATGGTAGCTTCACTTCCACAAAAACCAATTTCAACATCACCAGATAATACCGCAGCGGTTACTTTGTCAGCTCCTGCAGTTAGGGTTAAGTCAATATCTATACCTTCTTCTTTAAAGTATCCCTTGCTTATTGATACATATGCGGGTGCATAAAAAATCGTATGTGCAACTTCTGCAACTTTTAGTTTTGTTAATTTATTATCAGTTTTTTCATTTTTATAATTTAATGCAACTAGTAATGCTGTGCAAAGTACCAATATAATACAGCCTAAGATAATTATCCTTTTTTTCATAATAAACCTCCTTTTTCCATAGTAGTATATTCTTTTGATTTAATTGGTGTGATTTTTTAAATAAATATTTACATTCTCTAATATTTAATTTATAATACATAATGAGGTAATAACGTATGAAAGAAGAAAATAAAAGGGTAAAAAAGAGCATTAATTTTGATAATTTGAATGATCAACAAAAACTGAATTGTATAAAGAATTTATTATATAGTGAAGAGATTAATGATGCGCTTGGAATAATTTTAGAAAAAGAAAAAAAAGATTTATCTTTAATTAAGATAATTATTGATTGTTTACAAGACGAAGTTATATCGGAAAAAGTAAAAGCTAATGTTTATTTAAAAGAAGAAAATAGTGTTAAAACATACGTTTTTTCTAGAATAATTAGTTATTTATCCTTTTATAATAAAAGAGTTATTTTAAAAAATTTCTTTGAAAGTTTAACAAAAGAAGAATTAAAACAATTAGCACTTTATGAATATTCTAATAAAACAGAAGTTTCAATAAGCAGTGACATCTTTAAAAAGTATTGTTCAAAGTATGAAGAAAAAGGTGCAAAAAAAGCAGCTGCTAATAAAACAGAAATGCTTGAATTAACTACTGAATTTACTAAGTATAAAAAAATGACAATGGGAAATAAAAAAAGAAATACCATTATAATAGGTTCTTTAGCCGCGATTGTACTATTACTTAGTTCTATTCTTTTTGCGTACAAATGGAATCAAGATGAAAAAATACTATCAAGGTATAAAAGGCTTATTTTACCAGGTATATATTTAAATGATATTTCCCTTGAAGGTATGAAGGAAGAGGACTTAAAAAAAGTTGCAGAAGCGGAATCTGAAAAGATCAAAAATGGTAAGCTCGTAATTAGTAACGTTAATGGAGATTATTCGTTTACATATAAAGATGTTGGAGTAGAAGTAAATGATGAAATTGTAAAAGAAATTTTGTATTACAACAAAAACATATTTAGATTTAAAAAAGTATATATGATTAAAAACAGTAATAAAAAACATAAGGTATTTAAGTTAGAGGGGACTTTTTCTGATAATGTATTGGATAAGTTTATGGTAACATTAAAAGATAAACTAAATACGGAACCAAAAGAGGATAATTTTTACGTTAATAACGAAAGAGAAGTTGTATATGTTGCAGGGGCAAGTGGTTTTAAATTAGATTCTAAAAAAACTAAGGCAAAGATTAAAAAAGCTTTTATAAAACTAGATGAAGAAACCAAGGTTGAAGCTGAAGGAGAAGTAAAAAAGGTAGAGCTTAAATATACAAAGTATAAAGATATAAATAAAAAGGTTGCAAGTTATACCACTTATTTTGCAAACGCTGGTAATCGTGGTCATAACATTGTACTTGCAGCATCTAAATTAAATGAAACGTTAGTAGAACCTGGTGATACATTTTCATATATTGCAACCGTTGGTCCATTTTCTAACGGAAGTGGTTATTTACCAGCACCAGTTTACTTAAATAATGACGTAGCAACTGGTAATGGTGGTGGAGTTTGCCAGCTAGCAACAACAATGTATGTTGTATCATTAAAAACAAATGTAGAAGTTGTACAAAGACAAGGACATTCATTTGCACCAACTTATGTTCCGGGCGGACTTGATGCAACAATATATTCACCAAGTGTTGATTATAAGTTTAAAAATCCATATGAATATCCAATATTTATATTGGCATATGCAAGAGGGAATTATTTAACGGTTGATTTTTGGACAAGCGATAAAGCTTTAGGAAATAAAACATATGAACCATATTCTTATTATTCAAATGGTGGTTATGTAACATATGTTAAAGAGTTTGAAGATGGTAATTATGTATCACAAAGATACGTAAATAAAACATCTTATAAACCACATCCATAAAATATAAAAAATATACTTTTAAGTATATTTTTTATTATCTCTTTATGTTAAAATAAAAAAGCGAGGTAATTATGAACTTAGATTATTTAAATGATAAACAATTAGAAGCTGTATTAGCAGAAGACGGACCTTTGTTAATACTTGCAGGAGCAGGTTCTGGTAAAACATCCGTATTAACTACCAAGGTAGCATATTTAATAAAAGAACGTGGTATAAATCCTAAAAATATTGTAGCAATTACTTTTACAAACAAAGCTGCAAAAGAAATGAAAGAAAGAATAATAGATTTAGTAGGACGCGAGGGCTATGATATTCAAATATCTACATTTCATTCATTTGGTCTTAGAATTATTAAAGAAAACTATGATAAATTAGGTTATGATAAAAATTTTACAATATTAGATGCTGATGATTCATTAACTGTTATTAAAAAGATATTAAAGGAAATGAACATAGATACTACAAGGTATAATCCTAAATTTATAAGAAATCAAATATCGTCTAGTAAAAATGAAATGGTAACGGTTGATAAGTATAAACAATTAGTAAATAATGAAGTAAGCGATGTTACATATAAAGCTTATAAAAAGTATCAAGAAACGTTACTTAGAAATAACTCCCTAGATTTTGATGATTTATTATTAAAACCAATAGAATTGTTTATGAAACACCAGGATGTGTTACAACAATATCAAGAAATATTTAAATATATTTTTATTGATGAGTATCAAGATACTAATGAAGCACAGTATAGATTATCTAAGATGATAGCAGATAAATATAAAAATATATGCGTAGTTGGTGATGATTCACAAAGTATTTACTCATGGCGTGGTGCAAATTATAAAAATATATTAAATTTTGAAAAAGATTATAAAAATGCAAAAATAATTTTATTAGAGCAAAATTATAGATCAACTAAAACAATTCTAAATGCTGCTAATAGTGTTATTAAAAATAATACTATGAAAAAAGATAAAAATTTATGGACTGATAATGAAGAGGGAGAGTTAATTAAGTATGTTCGTTGTAATGATGAAAGAGATGAGGCATCATTTGTAGTAAATGAAATAAAAAATTTAAGAGAAACTGGTACATCCCTTGATGATGTTGCAGTCCTATATAGAACTAATGCTCAATCAAGAACGATTGAAGAAGGCTTTTTAAACGCTAACATACCATATAAAATGGTAGGAGCATTTGCGTTTTACTCTAGAAAAGAAATAAAGGATTTAATTGCATATTTAAAACTAATGTATAATGTTAAAGACGATGTATCCTTACTTAGGATAATAAATTATCCTAAGCGTAAGATAGGTGCTAAAACATTAGATAATTTAAGCATGGAAGCAATATTAAATGATACGTCTATGTTTGAATCAATTTCTAAAGGAAAAGAATTAGAGTTTAAAAATCTAATTCTTGAAATGAAAGATAAAAGTGAAAATTTATCACTTACTGAAACAATTGATATGGTGCTTGATAAATCTGGTATAAAAAAAGATTTAGAATCAGAGCATTCCCTAGAAGCAGATATTAGATTAGAAAACTTAGAAGAGTTTAAATCGATTACAAAAACGTTTGAAGAAGAAAGTGGTATAGCATCACTTGAAGACTTTTTAAATGAAATAAGTTTAGTAAGTGATGTTAACGATCAAAAAAACGATAACTTATCAAAAGTAACACTAATGACTATTCATGCTGTTAAGGGGTTAGAGTTTAAATACGTCTTTGTAGTAGGTATGGAGGAAAATATTTTTCCGCACGTTAATTCAATAGATGGCCCTGAAGGGTTAGAAGAAGAAAGAAGACTATGTTACGTAGCAATAACAAGAGCAAAGAAAAAATTGTATTTGTTAAATGCATTAAAAAGAACACTTTTTGGAAGAACATCAGTTAATATGCCAAGTAGATTTATAAAAGAAATAGATGATGATTGCATTGATAAACCAAAGGTAAATAAAGAAAAAGAAAAATCATTTGATAAAACAAGTATGTTTAATGAAGATAATGGATTAAAACCAGGGGATAACGTAGAACATGCTGTTTATGGACCTGGTGTTGTAGTAGCAGTTGATAAAGTTATTGCAACTATAGCATTTAAAAAAGATGGTATAAAAAAGCTTATGAAGAATCATAAAAGTATAAAGAAGGTGTAGCAATGGAAAGATTACAAAAACTAATTGCAGAATCTGGTTATTGTTCTAGGAGAAAAGCAGAGGAGCTAATAAAGCAAGGAAAAGTATCCGTTAATGGTAAAATAATAACCGAACTTGGTACAAAAGCATCCTTTGGAGATGAAATATTAGTTGAGGGTAACTTGATTGATTATGAAGAAAAAGAATATTATTTATTTTATAAACCAAGGGGAGTTGTATGTACAACTAAAGATGATAAGGGTAGAAAAACAGTTTTAGATTACTTTGATGACGTTGATAAAAGATTGTTTCCTGTTGGTAGGTTAGATTATGATACTACCGGTATTTTGCTATTAACAAATGATGGTGAGTTTGCAAATTATATAATGCATCCAAAAAATAAAATAGATAAATATTACGTTGCAAAAGTAAAAGGAATCGTCACACCAGATGAAGTAAAAAAACTAAAAAGTGGTGTTAAATTAGATAATAAAAAGGTGTATCCTTCAAGGATAAAAGTAAAGGATATTAATAAAAAAAACATGACATCAATTGTTCATATAACCGTTCATGATGGTATAAATCATGAGGTTAAAAGATTAATGGAATCAATTAATCATGATGTAATAAAATTAAAAAGAGAGTGTATTTCGTTTTTAGATTTATCAGGTTTAAAAAGTGGCGAGAAAAGAATGCTTTCTAAAAAAGAGGTTAAGCAGTTATATAATTTATCACAAAATAAATAATCAACTTGTTGATTATTTTTTTAATATCACTTATAATAGCTACTCGGTGGCGCATATGGAATTAGATAGTATTAAATTTGAAATAATTAACGGAAGAGAAGATGCAAGACAAATAGTAACTAATGGTATTATGCTAGATAATGAACATACATGTTTTTATGGATTTAAAAGCGTATTTGAAATAGTTTGGGCAATTTTAAATGATAGCATTATTTACAATGTTACTTTAAATGGTGAACAAATTGGTATTATTATGGTATCTAATTATAATGATAATGAAACAGAACTAGAGATAGGTGCATGTTTCAAAAAAGAATATAGACACAAGGGCCTTGGTACTGAGCTTTTAAAACTAGTAATAGAAGATTGTAAATTAAATGGTGCAACTAAAGTTCATGCTTTGGTTAGGGAAGATAATAAACCTTCTAATAAATTGTGTGAAAAATTAAATTTTATTAAATATGAAGATGATCAGGTAGAAGATTTTCTTTATAATAATACGAAAACAAAACAAAATCATTATGTATATGAATTAATATAAAGTAGTTCGCTACTTTTTATTTTACATTGTTTTACATCATATTAATCATAATATATTAATAATTATGCCATAATATGTTATATTATTATCGTGGAAAAGTAGGTGCTAATATGGATGATTTTAATAGATATTTTAAAGGTGCTATAGAAAATTTTGACCTATCACAGGAAAAAAGAAGAACGGTTAACAAACTTGACGAAAAATTTCATGAGTATAGATTGAATATTAATATGGATAACATAAATAACCTTGTAAGTATAATTATAAAAAAGGTTAGAGATGAATATACAAAAAAGATGATTGAATATAAAGAAAATATAGAAAAGGCAATCATATATGCAAGAGAAAATGATAGACCTAACGTTGTTGTCTCGGCAATTGATAGTGTTCCAAAAATCAATGTTGAACCTATAATTATGGGTGTTTTTCAAGATGGTTTAAATAGACATTTAAGAAGATTTGCGATGGAATCAAGGCAGTATGAATATTTACCAAGAGAGGTAGAAACTATTTTCACAAAATTTGTTGACTCAACAAATGAGGTTATCAGTTTAAATACTAAAATGATAAAAAAACACGTTGAAGAAATAGGACAAGATTTATTAAGAGAAAGAAAACTAAATGAGGCATTAGAAAAAAGTGCCGAACCATTTCCGGGTGAAATGATTGGTGTAAATTTTGATGATAAAAAAGGCGTTTTTTGGACTATGCATAACGGTAAACCAGTGGCTTTAGAAATGTCTAAATTACCTAAAATGGATCTTGATGATACTCATTATATAATGATTAATAAGCCTAATACCAATGATATTAGAATTGCTATTTTTGAAAACGGAAGAGAAATAAAATCTGTGCTTATTAGTGGTAAACGCACAGTATATTCTGGTAACAATACCATGATGACGTTTAACTCAGAAAATAATACCATAAGCCTTGCAAATGGCTTTGATATTGAAGAATATGATATAGATAAAATGAATTACCAAGACAGGGTAGAGTTTGAAAAAAAAGTAAAAGCAATAGATGATACTGCGTTAGATTATTATAACCGAGTATTACCAAAGAAGAAATTGGAGTCATTATTTTTATAAAAAAAAGAAAATCATTATTGATTTTCTTCTTTTTTATCTTCAATTATTGCACCAGTAGGGCAACCTTCCATAGCACTAATTGCATCTTCTTTAGTTGAATCATCAATTATAACGTCTTTTGCTACTGCGTATCCGTCATCGCTTATTTCAAATACTTCATCGCATATTGCAGCACAAGCACCACATCCGATGCAAGTATCACTATTTACTTTAAATTTCATTATAAAAGCCTCCTTATAACACAATTATATATCATAGAATAAAAAAATCAATAATACTTTTAAAAAAATGTAAAGTATGATATTATATAAGTGATAATAGGAGGTGTCTTATGCAATCTAGAATGAAAAGATATGATAAACAAGATGATGTTAAATTAGAAAGATCATCTAAAAACACTAAATTGTATGAAGAAGTATATGATGATATATACCGTGATACCACCTACAAAAACATGGAAGTCATTGATACTGCTAAGGAAATTAATTTAAATAAATTAAAAGATATATTAGATGATAGTTACGATAATAGGCAATATAGAACCTTGAATAATTATTCATTGGAAGATTTAGATATAAAACCAAAAGCAGCAACTAGCAGAAAAAAAGTTTATGACATTAATGAAATAATAAATCAAGCAAAAAATAAACGTACATTTATTGAGGAAGCTAAAGAAAAGCAAAAATATATGGATTATGCTGAAAGAAACGCAAAATATGAAAAAAGATATAATGAGTTAAGAAAAGAAGAACAAGAACTTGAAGAATTAATAAATACAATGGTTGTTGCCAAAAAAGAAAACACTGATGATGAATTGGATTTATTATCAGACCTAAAGGGTAATGAAAATACTATTGTAACAACTCCTATTCAAGCTGATATAGATAAAACAGCTGAGGATATAACAAAAACAAATACTAGAGCAACTGGTAAAGTAGATAAAACATTCTATACCGATTCAAACATGTTTACTAAAAATGACTTTGAAGATTTTACTGGTTTATCAAGACAGTTAAATGGTAAAGGTAAAAAGAAAAAAGTGGTATTGATAATTATTATTCTATTACTACTTGCAGTATTAGCATATTTTGTTGTTACAAAATTAATTATTAAATAGCAAAGATATATCTTTGCTATTTTTCATATATATTAATGTGATGTTATGAAAAACAAAGTAATTAGTTTATTAAAATACTATTTAGTTATATTTGTAGTAATAACTATTATAATTAATGTGTTTTTAATTGTTTTAAATAAGTATGCCTTACCACCAATTTTAAATTATGTTAGTCATCAAACTAAAAAAAGCTCTATCAGCGTACTAAGAAATTCTGGACTAACTAAAATTAATAATATACTAGATAAAAAAGAAGTATATAAAGAAATTAGAAATAAAAACGGAGAAATTGAGAGTATTGATTTTGATATACCTACTTTAAACAACGCTTTAATAATAGTCTCAAAAGAAATGAATAATCAACTATTAAAAGAAAATAATAAAAATATAGTACGTTTTGTACCAATTGGTCTTGCGTCTAATAATTTGTTTTTTAGTAGTACTGGGCCAAAAGTGCCAATAAAAATAGAGTATAAGGGAAACGTTGGACTTGATTTAAAAACCAGTGTTAAGCCCTATGGTATTGATAGTGCACTAATAGAAGTATATGTATACGCTGAAGTTACGCAAATAACCATGATACCTTTTAAGTCAAAAGAAGAAAAAATATCTTCTAAAATACCAATAGTAATTAAGGTTGTTAGAGGGGTGTCAAATAATGCAATACTTGGGAAATTAGGTACTTATAATTTGCCATAATTAAAGCTTATATGTTATAATTATATATAGTGCGAGGTTAAAATATGGAAAAGATAAATATAGATAAAAACACATATGAAATAATTAAGAATTATAGAAATGGATTTGTAAAAGAAGACTTTATAAATTTATGTACAGATTATTTTTATGACTATGATTACATAGTAGGTGACTGGGCTTACGGAAAGCTTAGATTAAAGGGTTTTTATGATAAAAGCAACAAAAAGTGTAAAGAACTTAACAATTTTGACAATGTAGATGCGTATATTAAGAATAATTGTGCGTTTGATTGTAAATATTTTATTGCAAAAAGAATTTAAGTATGATAAAATGATATATATAAGAATAGAAGAGGTGTTTATATGGTAACAACAAATAGTATTGGAAGTGGCAAAAAAGTAAACGTTGGTCAAAGTTTTGCAACTGGTTTGTCAGCACTTCAAACCGTAGAAAAAGAAAAGTTTGTAGTAGTTGATGAAAGTGGTGCAAAAAAAGACGCTGAAAGAGTATCATTATTTAAATTAAAAGATAGTGATAAAACCTATATTGTTTATACTTTCAATGAAGTAGATGATAATATGATTAAATTATATGTTGCTATATTAAATGATAAAGATGGTGTTTATTCGTTAGAAAACATAGTTGATGCAGATGAATGGACAAAAGTTAAAAACGCAATGAAAAAAATTGCAAAAGAGGGGCAATTGATTCTTAAAGAACAAGACTAATGCTAAGTAGGAGGAATTAAGATGTTGGAAAAAAAGAAAAATGGCGAAAACATTGAAATTGAAGATATAACAGTAATAAATGATGCATATCAAGATTTAGGTAAAGAGCCAGAAGAAAAAAAGGAAGAAGAACCAAAAGCCGAAGAAAAGGCTGAAGATAAAGAAGAAAAACCAGCTGAGGAAAAGAAAGAGGAAGCTAAAGAAGAAGCTACTAAAGATGAAACTCCTAAAGAAGAACCAAAAGCTGAAGAAAAAAAGGAAGAACCTGTTAAGATAGAAGCACCTGTTATACCAATGCCAACGATTGATAAGGCACCAGTAGATATTCCAAGTGCTCCAATATCAGAGACTCCTTCAATAAAATTCCCACAAGCACCAATTGCACCTGCACCAGTAATCGAAACTCCTGCAGCACCTACTTCAACACCAGCTCCACTTGGTGGATTAGCTGGAGGATTAAGTTTTGGTCAAGACTTAGTTCAAGATCAACCAATTGGTATGCCTGCAGCACCTACTAACTTCAATTCAGAAGAGGAAATACATAATTTCTTTGATGGATTAGTAGAAAAAGCTAACAGAAGACACGATGAAGAAATAAATGGTATAGAAGAAGCTCGTACCGCAGCTCTAGGAACATTTATGGAAAAGAAAGCCATAAAAGAATGGAGAGCTAAATTAATGGATTATTCAGCATTTGAGCAACCAGTTGCACCTGCTGCAACATATACTCAAGTAGATGATCCACTTAAGAAAATTGCATAATATAAATAAAGATGCGTAAGCATCTTTTTTCTTTACAAATTTTTCCATTAAAAAAAACGTATTATTTATTCATTTTTTCACAACATAATAACGTACAGGAGGTGAAATAATGAAAAGTAACAAAAGAAGTTCACAAAATAGAAAAAGAAATTCTGCAAATAATAGAAAAAACAATAAGAAAACAAACTCATCTTCGAAAGATCCAGATGAGCAGCTGAGATATGAAATAGCAAATGATTTTGGTATTAGGTTAAACGATGATTATTTACCTAATATGTAGGTTCTATAAAAATAGTTAATTATTAAATATAATTATTAGGTGGCAAAATTGCCACCTTTTTGTTTTAAAAAAACGTATTTTATTGTATAATTAATGAAGGAGTGTGATTTTGTGAAAATATTATCAGTAAATGCTGGATCTTCTTCATTAAAGTTCCAGTTATATAATATGCCAGAAGAAGAAGTATTAATATCTGGTAACTTTGAAAGAATAGGAATTGGAGAAAGTTTTTATACACTAAAAATAAATGGTGAAAAAGTTAAAAAAGATAAAGAACTTAATAATCATGCAGAAGCATTTGAAACGTTAGTAAATGAGTTAACTGAAAACAAAGTTATTGAATCATTAGATGATGTACATGGTATAGGTCATCGTATAGTACAAGGTGGAGATTTGTTTGATAAAACGGTTGTTATAGATGATAAAGTTCTTAGTGATATAGAGGAATTATCAGCGTTAGCACCTCTTCATAATCCTGCCGCTGCAGTTGGTATAAAAGCTGCTATTAAAGTATTTCCAAATGCTGTACAAACCGCAGTATTTGATACAGCTTTTCATCAAACTATGCCTGAGGAAAATTACTTATATGCATTACCAATTTCTTGGTATAAAGATTATAAAGTAAGAAGATATGGTGCACATGGTACTTCTCATAAGTTTGTTGCAAATAGAATGAATGAGATATTAGGTAAAAATGATACAAAACTTATAACCTGTCATATTGGAAATGGGGCATCAATAAGCGCAGTTTTAAATGGAAAGTGTATTAATACAAGTATGGGATTAACACCTAATGCTGGGCTTATTATGGGTACTCGCTGTGGCGATATAGATGCTAGTATAATACCTTATGTTATGGAAAAAGCTAATCTTAAACCAAAAGATATAGATAACATTATAAATAAAGAAAGTGGATTACTTGCAATATCACAAAAATCAAGTGATTCAAGAGATATAGAAGATGGTATTGCGGCAGGTGATAAAAATTGTATACTTGCTCAAAAAATGTACGTAAGAAGAATAGTTGATTATATTGCTAAATACTATGTTGAATTGGGTGGTTGTGATGCTATTGTATTTACCGCTGGAATCGGAGAAAAAGCAATTGATACAAGACGTGACGTAATAAATGAATTAGGAGCACTTGGAATATATTTAGATGAAGAAGCTAATAATGTAAAAAGTGAAGAAAGATTAATATCAACAAAGGATTCTAAAGTAGAGTGCTGGATAATTCCAACTGATGAAGAATTAATGATAGCAAGAGATACATACGAATTAGCAAAATAGAAAGAATGATTTAAATGGAGCAAAAAATATTAGAATTAATAAAAAGATACAATAAGATAGTACTTGCAAG
>CADBMO010000058.1 GCA_902795755.1 uncultured Erysipelotrichaceae bacterium
AGCTCCAGAAAAAATACTAGAATCTAAGTCATTAATTTCTATTTCAGTTTTAAAATCTTTTATTTCGGCAACATACTTAAATAAATATTTACCAAAGAAATCAAATGTTTCATCTTTTTTCTTTTCCATTTGCAAAACCACCCATCTTTTTATATTCTTCAAGTTTTTTTCTTGAAGATGTTATATTATCATATAAACAACATCATGTCAATAGTTTTTTATTCATTATTATCTTCACCAACACTGGTCGAAGTTGTAGTTTCTTCAACGTTATACGAAGTAGTTTCATTATCATTTGACTCTGGAACAATTTTCTTTGGAATAACATATAAATCTATAGTTCTTACGTTACCGGTATTATACTCTTTTAATTTAAACCCTGTAGTGCTTTCTATAAAAGATATCCATTGGTCATTTACATCTTTTAACGCATCACTATTTTCATCAACGTAAAGTTCAAAACCATCATACCCTTCTAAATTATCAACAGCACTTTTATATTTATCATCTATTTTAACAAAATTTACATCAATTAAACTAGAATTCCCATTATTAGATACACAAAGATAACCATTTCTATAAACACACCTATGTTCATAACCTTGAAATTCCAATTCGTTGTTATCATCATATATAAATTGGTTATTATCATCAACTTTAGGGACCCATACGATTAAAGTATAATCTTTAGGCCTAGCAACACCTTTAGAAGACTCATTACGCCTTGTACTATCCTTACACATTTCGGTAATATGTAAAGTTTTAGTCTCTTTTGTTAAAGTATTTGTTATATGGGCACAATAAAAAAGATTTATACCATTGTCTTGAGCAGGTGCTGATATTTTATTAATTAACAAATCCCCACCATCCCATATGTCGCTAACATTTCTACTTATAAGATTATTAGATGAATCGTTAAAATAACCAATTTCATATTCTTTGTTATCATCATATAATGTTTGATATTTATCACAAGCTTTTTTAGTACCTATAGTAAACGAAATTTTAATATGATATTTTTTGTTTTCGTTTTCGTATTTTTTGCATCTGCCTGTATTTTCATCTCGTGTTTTGCAAAAGTTTTTAGGCCAATAAACCGTCCCAGTACTAGTTTGAATGGTAATTTTTTTATCACAATCAACGTTGTACCAGGTATCATCATCATATTGACATATATCATAATCCTGTGATTGCCCATATTTTATTTGATCTTTAATTAATGTTTCATAAACTACAAAAGTATTACCGTTTACTATGTCATCATTGGAGGCGCCAACTATATCAACAGCTGAATCAAAAGATGCTAGCACTACCATAGTAAATAAGGCAAATACTAATAAAAGAGAGTATAATACTGCACTAACTGCAAAACCTTTGTTATTTATTTTCATATGAATCCCCTACTCTATATAAATATATGATACCATAAAAACTTATAAAAAACCATATTTATACTAAATATGGTTACATTATTTTACATTTGAATATAATATAGTAAAGGTGATTTTATGTTTAATAATATGTTTGGGGGTAAATTATTTAAGTATGTAATTATTATAATAGCGTTTGCATTCATTTGCTTTTACCAAGCGATACTTGCTCTTATAATATGTACAAGATTTCATATATTTCTTCTTTTTATAAACCTAATTATCCTTTTCTTCGGTATCTTTGGGCTTATTTTTCATAAATAAATCATTTACTTTATATAAATAATTACACAAATTATATACATCTTTGGTATTAGATATTTCAGCATCATTAAATTCTATTTTATCTGGTATATATAAAAGTGCAAATAACAGTCTTTCTTCATCATTACTAAGTTTCATTTTTGAGTTATACTCTTTAAACAAAGCAATAAAATCAAAAGTATAATAATATTTTTTAAATAACATAATAATATCATAAATACACATACCATCTTTAGAACTATCAAAACTTAATAGAATTTTATTTTCACCATTATTTATTTCGTGATCTAAAGATAAATTATTATGTAATAATACAAATCTTACTTTTCTATTATTACTTACGCTTTCATACCATTTTTTAATAACATTATTACTAAAATCAAGACAATTAAATATTAATGAACTATTTCTTAATAACAAATAATTTGAAGGTGAATAATATAATTCATTTTCAATTTTATCTATTAAATTCATATAATAATCGTATGTATTCTTTATCTTAATAATAATGTCTTCATATATTTCTTTTACTTCATCAGGTGATAATTCCTTATAATATGTTGTTTTACTATGTAATTGTATAAGTAGGTTTATTATATCTTTTATTTTGTATTCATCTGGGTTCGTTATTGAATTTATTCTTTCATATACATATACATCATTATTATAATATGAAATATTAGGTACACTATTAAACCCCCTAGATTTTAAATAATTATACTTTTCTATTATATTGTTTTTATTATGTTTTATGATATATGTTTTATTGCAATTTTTAAATGAAATAGAATTATTATTAAATACAAAACTATTTGAACCAGGAAAAATAGTATTTATACTAGATAATAAACTATTCATTAGAAGGAATAATTAATTTACTACCTAACATAATGTTTGAGGTATCATTGTATTCTTTTATTTTTTGAGTTGTTATATCATATTTTGCAGCAACATCATCTAATGTTTCGTTATTTCTAACAATATGTATTTTATAGGTACAATAATTATCATCCATTGACATAACATCATTAATAGGTTTTGGTATATCTAAAACAGGTTCATTTATTTGTGGATCACTTTCTATTATTTTTATTTCTTCTTTAATAACATCACCATTTCTAGCATCATTCTCTTCTTTTTTTAAATATGTTAAATTATCAACCAATACATCTATGTTTAATTTTAAAGTGTTGTCATTAATTATTTCATAATAAAAATTATCAATATCAATAGTTACTAGATTAGCATCATATTTATCATCCAATGTAATATCAATAGGTAATTTTTCCTCAAAAGTATCTGTTGTAATACTTATTTTATTTTTTTTGTATCTTCCTGATACAATAAATTCCCCTACTATGGAATCATTATTTAATAATTCTAATTTTTTATCAAGTGAAATACTAATTATTTCAGCGATAGAATCATCAAATATAATATTTTTTTCAAATGGAATTGTTTGTTTCATAATATCTTCCTTTCATTAATATTTATGTACATAAATAAAAAATAGACTATTTAAAGTCTATTTTTTACTTTTAAATATATAATCAAATATTTCAGAATAGTTTGATACTAATTTAAAATCAATATTATCAACAACTTCTTTTGGAACATCTTCAATATCCTTTTCGTTATCAATAGGAATAAATATAGTTTTTATACCAGATTGATAAGCCCCCGTTGCTTTTTCCTTTAAACCACCTATTGGTAACACTTTACCAGTTAAAGTGATTTCACCTGTCATGGCAATTGTACTATCTACCTTTTTATTAGTTAATAAACTTATTATTGCAGTAGTTAGTGCGGTACCCGCTGAAGGGCCTTCCTTTTTAACGGCAGTTTCAATAGCGTTAATATGAAGACAATTATCTTCTAATTTCGATAAATCTATCTTATATTTTTTTGCATGAGACTTTATATGACCAAGTGCTATTTGAACACTTTCTTTCATAACATCACCAAAGTTACCCGTTATTTTTATGTTATCTTTTGAAGGATACATAACAACTTCAATTGGAAGTATATCACCTCCATATGATGTATATGCAAGGCCATTAACTACTCCTGAATCTTCCTTTGATAAAATATTATTATTTTGATACTTAATTTTACCTAAAAATTCATATAATTTTTTCTCAGTAATTTTTACCTTAATAGTATCTTTACCACTTTCCAACATTTTTTTAACGCATTTTCTAACAATTCTATTAATAACACGTTCTAAATCACGAACTCCTGCTTCTTTAGTATAATTGTCTATTATTTTAATTATTACATCATCTTCAAATACTATGCTTTTTTCATTTAAACCATATTCTTTTAAAGCAAGTGGTATTAAATGTTTTTTTGCAATTAACAATTTTTCATAATTAGTATAACTAGATAAATCAATTATTTCTAATCTATCTTTTAATTCTTCTGGAATATTTTCTACATAATTAGCCGTTAATATAAATAATACCTTTGATAAATCATACGCTTCTTCCACATAACTATCATAGAATTTACTATTTTGCTCAGGGTCTAAAACCTCTAATAAAGCACTTGCAGGATCGCCTTTAATATCTTTGGTCATCTTATCTACTTCATCAATTAAGAATACTGGGTTATTAGCACCCGCTTTTTTCAAAGCGTTTATTATTCTACCTGGATTTGCTCCCATATAAGTTCTTCTATGGCCAATAATTTCAGTAGGGTCATTAACTCCGCCAACACTTATTTTTACAAATTTTCTATTCATTGCATTCGCAATTGAAGATGCTAGTGATGTCTTACCTACCCCAGGAGGCCCAACTAAACACATAATTGGTGCCCTGTTTGATACGCTTCTTGTTCTAACTGCCAAATACTCTATTATTCTTTCTTTAATATCTTCTAAACCATAATGTGATGCGTCTAATATTTCTTTAGCTTTCTTTAGATCACTTGAATCCTTAGTATAAGTATTCCAAGGTAAGTTTATTAATACATCTATATAATTTCTTATTATTCCCACTTCTGGAGATGCCGATGGTGTTGATTCATATTTTTTTAACTCTCTATTTAATTTTTTAATAATACTTTTTGGAGCCTTTAGTTTATTAATCTTATTTTTTAACTCATCAACATCGTCATCTTTTGAAGAAATGTCACCTAATTCTTCTTTAATAATTCTAATTTTTTCTCTTAATATAAATTCTTTTTGTGATTTATCCAATCCCTTTTTTAAATTAGAATCTAATCTATTTTCTATCTCAAAAATATCTAATTCTTTTTGTATATCTTCAAGTAACATCATAACTCTAGTATGAGGGTTAGTAGTCATTAAATAATCATGTTTTCTTTCAAAAGTTAACGGCATATAATTTGCAATTACATCTGCTAACTTAGAAACACTATTAATATCACTAATATTTGCTAAAACACTATTAGAAGCATACGAAACAGTATTAATATAATCTTCTAATTCTTGTTTTAATTTTCTAACTAAAGCAGCTTCATCTCTTGCTTCAATAGCATATTTAGTGGGTGGCTTAATAACTCCTGCAAATATATCTTCATAACCATTATATGATAAATAATCAGTTACTAAAGTTCTTTTCATGCCTTCTATAGTAATTCTTGTATTACCATTTGGAAGTGTATTTTTTTTAGTAATTTTTCCAATGATACCAAAAGATGGTAAATCTTTTATCTCAAGGCTTTCTTCTAAATAATCTCTAGGAGATACCAAAAGAACGTATCCACCATGATTATTATTTGCAACATCTATTATTTTCATGTCAAGTTCGTCGGTTAAATCTATTTTAAGTTCTGCATATGGCAAAACTATTATTCCTCTTAATAATATTACTGGTAAGTTTGTTTTTTCCATATGACCCTCCCACATAAATAGTTAAATTAATTTTACTTTTTATTATAAACTATAGGGTTTAAAAGTCAAGTAAATCAAATGAATTTTTAATTAAAAAAAGACATGTTGATGCCTTTATTTAATTATATAATAATGGATCTTTATATAGTTGTTTAACAATACCATTATTTTTATCAGAATAAATGATTTCATCATTTAATAAAACAAGTATTTCTGTAGTTACCAAATACAATTTTATTGCGTATGATAATGAGGTTTTTAACTCAAACAATTGCTTTTTCTTTATTAATTTGTTGCTTTCTAAATAAGTATGATATTTAACATATTCCTTAAAATAGTCTGCTATTAATAATGCTTCACTAATTATTTTTTCATATTCAGAAGTTAGCAAAGAAAGATTAATATTAATAATAGATTGATAAATATCAAATGGCTTTTCTAAATTATGAAAATTCATTCTTTTAATACTTTCACATTCTGCAACGTTACCATTTAGATATTCTTCTCTTTTTTTCTTAAATACTAAACAACCATCTTTAAATAAATCAATTTGATTATCAATGATATTAATGTTTTCTGATAAAGATTTTGTTTTATCTATAAGTATATCAACTTTTTTATATATAATATCTAAGATTATATTACTCATATTCTCATAATCATTATATTTCATGCGTATCACCAATAATATTACTATCATCATAATAATTATGAGTACTATTACATATAAGCTTTAAATTTAATGCTATAGTATATATACCAGAATAATTATTAATTGTGTTTATATATTTTTCATTAGTATTTTCAAATTTTTTTACTAAGTCGCACACTTCATCATCTGAAAGCTTAATAGAAAACTTTTTAATTAAAGCAGATGTTGCATTAAGTGTTTGAGTAATATTTTTACATCTATTAATTATAACTTCAACTAAAGGATCGATGACATTTGCATTAGTCTTAATAATTTCTGAATTAAAAATTAAAGGTATTTTATTATAATCAAAAATAATGTTTTTTGTATCTACCGATTCTGCAGCATTATTAATAAATTCTTTTTTAAAAGATAAATACTTATCTCCAGCTTCTTTTAATTTATTACAGTCATCAACTAACTTATTTAAATATTCAACTAAACCACTAAAATTCCCATTTAGCATTATAATTTCATTATCTATTTTTGATATGATAAACGATATTTTTTCATACATATCAATCACCCCTTAAATTTGCAACATATAATAGCATATGTTGTTTTTAAAGTCAATAAAAAAGAAGTATTACTACTTCTTTAATAATTCAATTACTTTTTCAACTTTAACATCAAATTTTAACATTTCTAATCCACCAAATGCTTTGATGTATTCTTCTTTATCAAGTCCGTGTTTCTTTGAGTTTTCTTCTGCTTTTTTCTCTGCTTCTTTATCAGTTGCAGTTATTTTTTCTTTATCAATTATTTCTTCAATAACAAATCTTAGTTTTACTCTTTTTTCTGCTTCAGGATGCATTTGTGCTTCTAAAGCTTCAGCATTTGAGTTTGTAAATTGATAAAATTGTTCTAAGGTAATTCCTTGCATTTTTAATCTTTCTTCGTATTCATGCATCATTCTATGAATTTCTTCATGAATAAGTTCATGAGGTATTTCAACGGTTGTTTGTTTTAATAATTCATCAAATAACGCATCAATATATTTATTATCAGCATCATATTCTCTTTGTTCTTTTAATGAATCTTTTATTGTTTTTTTAAACTCATCTACAGTTTTAACACCTTCCAAACCTAAATCTAGGAAGAATTCTTCATTTAATTCAGGATATACTTTAGTCTTAACTTCTTTAATAGTTACTTTGAAAACTACTTTCTTACCTTTTAAATCATCTTCAAAATAATCTTTTGGGAATGTTAAGTCAATATCTTTACTATCACCTTTTTTTAGTCCAATTAAAGCTTCTTCAAAGCCTGGTATAAATGATCCTGAACCAATTTCTAAAGAATAGTTTTCAGCTTTACCACCATCAAATGGTTTACCATCTTTAAAGCCTTCATAATCTATTACGGCAACATCACCATTTTCAATCTTACCATCTTTTACCTCAAGGTCTGCATATTGTTTTTTTGCTTTTTCTATTTCTTCTTCAACATCTTTAGCTGTTACTTTAACAGTTTCTTTTTTTACACCTAGATTAGTATATTTTTTTATTTTTACTTCTGGTCTTGAAGTAAAAACAAATTTATAAGTAACGCTTTCTAAATCAACTTTATCTATTGCAACAGAAGGTTGCATAATAGGTTCTCCCTTAAACTTTTCTAGTGCTTTTTTATATGCTTCATCTGCAGCCATATCAACTGCATCTGGTAATAGAGCTTGTTTACCATATTTTCTTTCAAAAATCTCTCTAGGTACTTTTCCTTGCCTAAAACCATCTATTTTTACATTTTTAACAGCTTTATTAAAAGCTTTATCTAAAAATCCTTTCCAATCATCACCATCTATGGTAACTACTATTTCATGAATATTTTTTGCTTTCTTTTCTTTTTTTTCTGCCATTATTTTTCCTCCTAAGTCTTAAGTATTATAACTTATTTATAAATCAAGTTCAAGTCTTTATTAAGAAAGTATTAACAAAATAGACAATCTATTGATTGCCTATTTATTATCAATATTGTAATTTTTATATACAACGTTTCTAATTTTATTAATTAAATCTTTGTTATATGTAAATGATACATTATCATTTGCATTTGTTTTAAAAAATGAATATGTTTCATTTGTTTGTGCAAGTGAAACACTTGTAGATCTAGTTATTGAATAATATAAAGATGTTGCAATTATATATTGACCATATGGTGCTGGATGTCTATTATCTTGCGCATGAAGTTGTCTTACCTGAAGTGGTGTTTTATATAAATCATACCAAGACGTCACAACTGGTGCAAATATAATCTTATCTTTCATAGCTGATTTAGTATTTATATATTCTTTAAGATCTTTTTCAAACTTCGCATATGCTTTTCGCATTATAAATTTAACTTCATCATTTGTAAATTTACTTGTAGAGTCAAGATTTAAAATGCTATTTAATTCTTCTGCTTCAAGCGTTGGTGGTATATATATAATAGTAATAACACTATTATCCTTGTCGTATATATAATTTAGCCATTTTTTATATGAATAAAGTGCGGTCCATTTATCAGGCTCACCATTTGTTTCATATTTATAATCTTTTTCATCATCTTTTGTAAGTGTTTTTAACTGTTTTTTAGCAGCGGCTATTCTATTTTTTGACTTTGTTGTGTTGCCCCCATTATCTATTAAATAATTATAAAATAGTTTAGTAGTTTGTTCTTGTAAAACTATATAATCAGGATTTTTATTAAATACTGCATTTAACGTTTCTTTACCATTTTTATGATTCTTACCTTTAAAAGCCTGTTCAAGTGATCTTCCGCCTTGCACAGTACTTTTTGATCCTTTATTATAATTACCTATATTGTTATTAATGTTTAAACCCTCACGTTCATAGTACTTATTAAGTATGTATAAACTTGAATTAGCACGTATCTCATTTGGTGAATTCTTGTTAGTTAGTACGTTCCAAGTTAAACTATTACCTACAAATACCACACTAGCGGTAGGTACTATATCTACTGAATAAACATAATTATTATTATATGTAACTTTTACAGTTATATTTGGTGTGTTTGCTTTTATTAATAATTGGCCAGTATTACTTACCGTAACGTTATTAGTGCTATCTTCAACCTTCCAATTACCAGATCTAACAATTCCGTTTTGTCTTAATTGATAACGTTTAGGCTTAGATGTACTTGAAAAGAATCTTAAATATTTGTTTACAGAACCAATACTTGATTTTACAGGTGCATTATAAACCGTATTTGATAAAATAGAATTATCACATAATGATGCACTATGATAAAACTCACATTCCTTATTGTTTTTTATATATGTTCTGTACCCTTTATATGTTTTATTATTAATATTTGGATAATATACTTTTTTACCAATTAAATTATTAATTGGAATAGAATTATATGTTTTATTTTTATTAATAGTATCATCATGTTGGGTAAATGAGACAAATAAATAGTCTTGTTTTGTTTTACCAATAACTTGTCCTTTATGTACCCTATCATTTTCCTTAACTGTAATACTGCCTAAATTAGCATAAGTATGAATATAAGAATTATCTCCTATGATTGACTTTATTTGAACAATTTTACCATATGTATCCTTTTTACCTTCTGAGTTTCTAACTTTTATAACTGTCCCACTATCCATTGCATGGGCATTTACTTTTTTACTTACAGGTATTTCAACTCCGTACACACTTTTTCCATCAGAATTTTTTGTATATTTTGCCTTTGATAATCCATCTTTAGAATTCAATCTTGCATTTGTATTAGTAACAGGATTTAATAAGTACCCTGTTGAGTAATAACGTTGTGGTAAAGTTAGATTAAATGAACCAATATTGTTTGACATTTTAAAAGTTATTTTAGTAGTAGACTTACTTCTATTATTACCAACTTCAGCATCCTGACCAGTAGCTTTATATGAAAAAGCGGTTCTTTCTTTGTTTATTTTTAATACGTTTTTATTGCTAGAAGTAATAGATACTTTATCGTTTAATCCTTTAATACTACCCTTAGGAGTTAAAATATTATAATTAGAAAACTTATATGTTCTAGTATAATTAGTAAGTGTCTCATTATTTTTAACTACATATCTGTAATAACATTTGTTGCTACCAGAAAATATTGCAATATACATGTATTTATCAAACATTATAGTATTAGTATAATAAGTTCCATTTGCTTTATAATTAGTGGTTAGTTTTTTTATTATTGCATCATTAAAGTTACCAATTAATTCTTTTTTCTTACCACCATTTATCTTATATTCTAAAGTCCTACTTGAATTATATTGTTTGGTTAATACATAAATATTTTTTAAATCATTATTAGATAAAGTTTCAACGTTAATACTTACTTTAACTCTATCAGTATAGTATGTAGTAGATGTTTTTGAAATACTTTCAATAGTAGGAGCAACCGGGCATTTACCTTTTGGTAATTTATGTAAATTATCTAGTGTTATATCACTTTTTTGAGTAGTAGCACCTAGTAATTGGTTAAATAAACCACCATTTGCTTTAATAAAAACTAAATTACTAACAAATCCCAAAATAAATGCTATTAAAAAAGCATAGGTAATTCTTTTAAAGTAACCCATGATATCACTCCTATTATATACTATAAATATAGTACACCATTTTATAATTATAGTCAATCAATTAAAAAAAGTAGCATTAAGCTACTTTTAATATTTCTATATCAAATGATCCGTTAGGCGAATCAACTGAAACGACATCTTTTTCCTTTTTACCCATTATTGCAATAGCAATAGGTGATTCATTAGAAATCTTGTTTTCAAATGGATCTGCCTCATTAGTTCCAACTATTGAGTACTCTTCTTCATCACCATCAGAAACATACTTAATAGTCACTACTGAACCAACTTTTACCTTCCCGTCATTATTATTTTCAATAATAATTGCATTTTCTAATATATATTCAATTTCTTTAATTCTAGCTTCTAATTTTCCTTGCTTTTCTCTTGCTGATGCATATTCAGCATTTTCAGATAAATCACCAAGAGCCCTAGCTTCTTTAATAGCTTCTATTACTTCAGGACGTTCTACTTTCTTTAAGTGATCTAATTCTTCTTCTAATTTAATAAAACCTTCACTGGTTAAATATACTTCTTTTGCTTTTGTCATAAACTCACCTCAAAATAATTCGTATGTGCATAACATATTATCATATTTTTTATATATTGTCAATCTAAAAAGTTGACACGCATTAAATCATTTTTATTTACCCTTTTTTCACAATTAATTTTAATAATTTCTCTAGGATGTCTTGCGGCATCAAGTATATTATCATCAATATCTTTTATATATCCAACATTAAATGAATAATCTTTTCCAGATGGTGAAAAAATAGTAACTTTATCACCTGTTTTAAAGAAGTTTCTCTGCTCAATTACAGCCTCTTTTTTTAATTCATTATAATCTAATACTATTCCAAGAAAATCTTGATTAGACTCTTCTTTACGACCTTTATAATATTGATCATTATGGTTTGGTTTAGTATTAAAAAATTGTGCCTTTACTTCTCTATTTGCACATCTATTAAGTATTATAGATGCTTTTGTGACATAATCAGTATCAATATTTTTACTTAAATACATATCAATTAATCGCCTATAAACTGATAATATCGTTGATACGTAATATATAGATCGCATTCTTCCTTCTAGTTTTAATGAAGAAACACCAATATCAATCATGTCCTTTAAATTATCCATAAGGCATAAATCCTTAGGTGCAATTGAAAAGTTATTACCATCAGAAACAATATTTTTATCTTTATCATATAAGTTAAAATTAAATCTACATACCTGAGCACATCCACCTCTATTTGCATCCCTGTTTGTAAAATAATTAGATAATACACATCTACCTGAAATATTTACGCACATTGCACCATGTACAAAACACTCTACTTCTAACCCTGTTTTATCTATTATGCTTTTAATATCAGATTTAGAACACTCACGAGCTAATACTACTCTTTTTACGTTATTTTTCTTTAAGTATAATGCAGCATCACTATTAAAAGTTGAACCTTGCGTACTATAATGCAATTCTAGGTTAATATTATTATCATTAACTATATCCATAACAAGTGGATCACTAAAAATAATAGCATCTACCTTTATTTTTTCTAACTCTTTTAGATACTCATTTATTCCATTTAAATCTTCATTATGAAATACGATGTTTACCGCAACATATACTTTAGCATTATGATTATGCGCGTATAAAACCCCTTCTTTAATTTCTTCTATACTAAAGTTTTTAGCATTTGCTCTAAGTGAATATTTATTACCACCTAAATATACTGCATCCGCACCCCAATTAATTGCCCATTTAAGTTTTTCTAAACTTCCAGCAGGTGCTAATAATTCGATTTTTTTATTCATAATTTTTCACCTTATATGTTGTTTTTTTATTTATAAATCCTTTTGTAGTACTTATATTATTTCTCACTTTGTAAATAAGATTTACATCTTTTTTTACATATGCATTTACAACATCATTTATAATACTTTCATCTAATAAGTAAGTATCAATAACATAATAATCACAATTCATTTTATCTATTTCTTCAAATAAATCTAATATTTTAGATGTAAGAATATGCGTTCCAAAATACTCTTCATTAATTATGTATTCATCACCATTATTATTTTCTTTAATAAAATGAGTATTATTATCTAATTTTTTATTAAAGTAAGTCAAATAATTAGTAACAAGCTTTCTAACGGACGTTGATAAGTGTATGTGACCAAATACTTGTTTTAATAAAATAGCACTTGTATTAGCGCGTATTTCGTTAATTTCATCCAATGTAATATCATTAGATAAAAATACACCACAATTATTATTTTGATAATGATTTATACTTAAATATGAATTATTTAAATGTAATTGGTCAATTATTAATGGTGTTTTTAAATTATATGTTAATGCTGCTAAGTCACCAACAATTATTCCATCTAAGTTAAGCTCATCTAATTTTTTTAATGTTTCCTTATAGTTTTCTAATTCTTCTTCGTATATTACTCTGTTTAGTGATATAAAAAACGATTCATTAGGATATTTATTAATTATTTTTTTTAGCTCATCAAGGCTAAAATATTTGTCAAAACATATAGCATAATTTTCCATACCTAAAATATATCCTAGATTATATCCAGGATATATATTTACATCACTACTAATTTTTAATAAAAACTTACTCATTATAACTCTTCTTTCTAACGGATATTGCAATTCCATCACCAACTTTAAAAAACCTAGTTTTGAATTCTTCGTTATCCTTTAAAAAATTAATATATTTTTCTAGTTTAGTTACAAGTTGTCTCAAATTTTTTGACATTACAGATTTATCACTATTAGTTAGTCCATGAAAATCAATATTATCTGTTACTATAAATCCTTTTTTAGCTAAATTTTTAGAAAATTTTTCAAAGAATTTAATATACTGACTCTTAGCAGCATCAATGAAAATTAAATCAAATTCATCATCTATATCAACTTCTAATGCATCACATAATAATAATGTTATTCTATCTTCTAAATTAAATTCTTTAACGTTTTTAATAGCTTGTAAGTATCTATCTTTATCACGTTCAATCGAAGTTACGGTAACACCATCATCTACCAAAGCCATATTAATAGCAGAATAACCAATAGCGGTACCTATTTCTAATATTTTTTTTACATTATTTAGCTTTATAAATTCTGTTAAAAAATTAATACCATCCTTTTCCATTATTGGAACGCCTTTTTGATCAGCATATTTTTCCATTTTTGTAATCAAGTATTCATAATCCATAATAGCCACCACCAATTAAAAACATTATAGAATAAAATGATATAAATTGCAATATTATAATTATGATTAAAAAAAGAAAAAACTAGAAAATCTAGTTTTTAAAATAGACTAAGTTGACTTGATTCCGGCATATCATCAAAGATGTTCATAGCTTTCATTCTATCAATTAATGTTTGTGATATTTTACTTCTAATTTGTACATCTTCAATACTTAAAAACTCTGCTTTTTTTCTTTCAGATACAATGTTTTTAGCAACCGTATCACCTAACCCATCAATTGAAGAAAATGGCGGATAAATAGAAGTTTCATCTTTTACACCCCAAATGGTTGCTTCACTATTATATAATTCAACTGGTAAAAATTTAATACCTCTAGCGGTTGCCTCAAGAGCAACTTTTAAACTTTCTAATTGACCCATTTCTTTGTTTGATGCCTCATATCCTTTATTTTGTATTTCAATAATTTTTTCTTTTATAGCATCATATCCTTTTATCATTACATCAACATCTACGTCAGTTGCTTTTGATGTAAACCATGAAGCATAAAAGTATACGGGCATATGAACTTTATACCATGCAATTCTAAAAGCTGAAATAACATACGCTGCAGCATGTGCTTTAGGAAACATATATTTAATCTTACCACAAGAATCAATATACCAATCTGGTATACCTGCTTCTTCCATTGTCTTAACGTGCTCTTTCCAACCTTCTGGATCTTTAGAAGCCCTTCCCTTACGAACAAATTCCATTATTTTAAATGCCTTGATTGGTTTTACGCCATGATACATAAGGTAAACCATAATATCATCACGGCACCCAATTACTTCTTTAAATGGAACAATGTTTTTTTGTATTAATTCTTGAGCGTTACCTAGCCATACATCCGTACCATGAGAAAGACCCGAAATCTTTATTAGTTCGGCAAAAGTAGTTGGTTTGGTTTCACTTACCATTGAAATTGTAAATGGCGTACCAAACTCAGGGATACCTAACGTACCTGTTTTATTCATAATTTGTTCCGTAGTAACTCCAAGTGCCTTAGTAGATGTAAATATACTCATGGTATCTTTATCATCTAATGGTACTTTTGTAATATCCGTTTTAGTTAAATCTTGTATCATTCTAAGTTGAGTTGGATCAGAATGACCTAATATATCTAATTTTAACAAACATTCTTCTATTGAGTGATAATCAAAGTGAGTAGTTCTCCATGCACTATTAGGATCATCTGCTGGAAATTGAAATGGTGTAAAATCAGATACATCTTTATAATCTGGTACAACAACAATACCACCTGGATGTTGCCCCGTTGTTCTTTTAACACCTGTTACACCTTTTGCAAGTCTTTCTATTTCGGCAGAACGTCTCATCATTCCATTATCCTCAAAATACCCTTTTACAAAGCCATATGCTGTTTTATCTGCAACGGTACCAATGGTACCAGCTCTATATACATTATCTTTACCAAATAACACCTTAGTATATGCATGTGCAGATGCTTGGTTTAAATCACTAAAGTTAAGATCTATATCTGGTACTTTATCTGCGTTAAATCCCAAAAATGTTGCAAATGGCATATCTTGACCATCTTTAAATAAATCATTCCCGCAATTAGGACATTTCTTATCTGGTAAATCTATACCAGTTGAATACTCAGAACCTAATGGTCTTCCGTCTTCAAAATTAAAGATACTATGTGAACATTTAGTACATCTATAATGTGCTGGAAGTGGGTTAACCTCAGTAATTCCCATCATTGTTGCAACGAAAGATGAACCAACAGAACCACGAGACCCAACTAAATAACCATCATCATTAGAGTGCTTAACTAATCTTTGTGCAATAAGATATATAGGATCAAATCCTCCACCTATGATTCCACCTAACTCTTTTTTAACCTTGGAATCTATCTCTGTTTCCTCAATTTTTTCTACGTCCATAAAATACTTTTTAAGTAATTTTTTTACCGAATCATAACCATTTACTAATACGTTATGTAACTTTTCAAATGTTTTTACCTTAATATCTTCATCACTATCTTTATTATTTTCTTCTTTTATATAGTATTCACATACTTTATATACAATATTACCATATAATTCGGTTGCAATACGTTCTTCTATATTATATGGAAGTGGATTACCATACCATTGGGCTGCTTTTTCATATACTAAATTAGTTACAACAACTGGACAGTCTAAATATGATTTGCCATCATCAGATTTTATTCTTGGAGAAAAAGGTATACCATGAGTATCTGGAATAACTTCAATTTCTTCAACCATATCAAGCATTTTATTAGTATTTTCAACCACTATTTCATATGCTAAATCATTACCTAAAAACGAAAAATCGTTTAACATCTCAGATGTTGTTCTAAAATGTTGTGATGGTATTTCTTTTATATCTTTTTTTGCTAAAGGGTGCCTACCACCACCAGGTACTTTTTGATTCACTATTATTTCTCTGTATATTTTATCTTCTCTTTTAAAATGATGTACATCACCAGTTGCAACAATCATCTTTCCACAATCTTTGGTTGCTGCAATTATTTTTTTAATATGTTCTAATACTTCACTTTCATTTTTAAAGTCACTAGTTTGAATTAAATGACCATAAACTTCAGGTGGTTGAACTTCAACATAATCGTAAAAATTAATTATGTTGTTTAATTCTTCGCCTTCTTTACTTTTTGCAAGTACAAATACTTCTGATTCATAACAACCACTACCTATTAATAAACCCTCTCTTAAGTCATTTAAAACACTTCTAAGTATTCTAGGAGTCTTGTATAAATAAGTTGTATTAGCAAGTGATATTATTTTAAATAGGTTCTTTAAACCAGTTTTATTCATAGCAATAGCATTAAAATGATATGTTCTACCAAATTTATGTATTTCATCTTTCGAAACCAATTTATCTAAATCAGATACTTTTTCATAATTTTGTGAATCTAGTTTAACAAGCATTTTATGAAATACCTTTGCAGTTCCTTCGGCATCATAATCTGCCCTATGGTGGGCATCTTCGTCCCACTCAACATTATATCTTTTAACAAGAGCAGATAAACTATGCCTTGCATAACCTTGATCAAGCGTTCTAGATAATTCTAAAGTATCGATTACGGTATTAGTAAACTCGCCTAAGTTATATTTTTTCATTGCCATTTCAATAAATGACATATCAAACTTGGCATTATGTGCAACCACAGGTAAATCCCCTACCCAGTCTAAAAACTCTTTCGTAACAGTTTTTTCATCATCACAGCCAGATACCATTGCATCAGTTATTTGGGTTAGCTCTGTAATTTTATCAGGTATATGCCTTTTAGGATCAATTAATTTATCAAATCTATCCAATATTTCACCATTACATATTTTAACAGCACCAATTTCAATCATTTGATCATCACCAGCAGCATTAAAACCTGTAGTTTCAGTATCAAATACTACAAACGTTGATTCTAGTAATGGTAAATCACTAGGACGAATTACAATATTTACAGTATCATCAACAAGTGTTAATTCAACACCATATAATCCTTTAAAATGTTTATTAGGATCTTCTATACCCTTGTTATGAGATTTTATAATACCATATGCAATAGGAAAAGCTTGACAACCATTATGATCAGTTATAGCAACTCCGCGATATCCCATGTTAATTGCGTTAGAAACCAATTCACAAGTATGTTTTCCCAAATCCACCTTTGTTATACCATCCATTTGACTCATCATGGTATGAGCGTGCAATTCTACTCTTTTAACTTCAGCATCATCTGTAATAACAACATCCTTTGAAGGAATCTTAACAACGTTTCTAATATTAAGAACAAGGTCCTTAGCAAACTGATCTTGTTTTACATAACCAGATATTCTAAACCACCCTTTACTCATAGCCTTACTAACTCTTTTAAACTCATCTTTATCGCGAGTAAAAAACTTAGCATATATACTATCTGTATTATCACTAATTTTAAAAGTTAATATTTTAAATGCACTTTTACTTGATTCAAATTCATCAGTGCCAAAAACGTAAGCTTCTACAACAATATTATCCTCTTCAGTAATAATGTCTTTAATTCTCGTAATATTACCTTTTGGTTCATCACCCAAAATTATAGGCGATTCTTCTTTTTTTACATCAGTTTTAGCAATAGCCTTTTCTTTTTCTAACTCTTTTCTAACGTCAAGAGTGTTTTCTAAATTGATTTTTGTATTTATTTTAATATCACTATAACCTAGTTTTTTATAAAAAGAGATAATACTTTCTTTAGCCTTATTAAAGATATTTTCTTCTGCAACATTATCAACTTCTACTTGTAATGTATTATCTATTACTTCTATTTTTTTGTTTTTAAATAATAGTTTCATTGGTTTAGTTAAACTACTATTATCAATAGCAACTACGTAAGAATCAATACAAGTATTATAATCAACATCTTCAATAATATAATCAGCACGAACTGATGATAAGTTGGGAAAACCATTATTAATAATTTTTTCTATATAATTTATAATTTCAAATGAAAGTGGTTTATCAATAGATATTACAAAAACTGCATTTTTTCTAGATGCATCAAGTTTTAATTTGATAATTTTACCATTTGCAAATGAATCATAGTATCCTTCAGGTAATTTGATTTTATCTAAAAAAAGTTTTAATTTATCATCCATAATACCACCCTACTTCGTAATATTTATTATAACATTTATACCTATTAATTAAAATATAAAATACCAATTTTTTTAAAATAATTAAAAACGAATAGTTGTTATTAACTATCCGTTTTTAATATATATATCATTTTTTATTTATCTGGAACTAAATAACATTTTGTTTCAGAACCACTACAACTGTTAGGAGCTCCTTTTTTTACACTGTAAAGCTTTCTACAATATCCGGTTTTACCACTTCCCTTATTTGCAACATTATAATTAGTACTAGTACAATTACCAGCCCTATCACAAGCATGTAAGTATAAAGTGGCAGAATCATTCTCTAAGAAATTAAAATCAAATCTAATTTTAAAATACTTATCTTGAGTTGTTCTTTTATATAAAGCAGCGTTTGCTCTAGCGAATTTAAGCATATTATCATTGCTAGCATCAGTTGAAGATACGCACCAAGAACCAGAACAAGATTTTCCACTGTGTTTAGAATATTTATAATTATATGATGCATCTGCTATACCAGAAGATTTGCTTTCTTTACTTCCATCTTGTAAATATACATATCCCCTATGGTCAACTATATTAGACGATAATTTTTCAAATGTTCTACAACTCGAACCATAACTACCACCATATGTAAAACTAGGTGATGTTTTATCTATATTAACTACTCCAGAATTACAAGTCTTTTTCAAAGTAGTAGCAGTTGCAGCAATTGTATAACTACACTTTTGCTTTATACCTTCACTCGTAATTGTACACAAAGTGGTTTTCCCATGTTTTACTTTTACATTAGATCTATACCAATTTGTATCACTATTTTTAGTTCCTTCATAAGTTAAATTGCTATAACAACTTCCTTTACTTTTTTTCACTTCTCCAGAAGGAATTGGTGTTGGATCAGGATCACTTTTTGCTATTCTAAATTGTTGTGTATAACAATATCTTGAATTTCCTGCCGCATCATATACTATTGCGTAACCTCTTTTGTGATATTTACCATAAGTTTTATTATTTTTTACATATGTATCATATGGTGATTCATTATCATATGCTCTAAAGAATTTAGTATCAGCGCCAAAATTATTTGAATAAGGATAATAATTTCCTGAATTACCATAATTAAGGTATGCATACCATTCCCAAGATTTAGTATCTGCTGATGGCGTATACGTAACAGCTATTTTAGTTCCTTCGGTACCATAACTACCATAACATACAAATAAGCTTCTTCCTAAATTTGCAGTATCAACCCAGTCTGTTTTTTGACTACAAGAACCCGCGGTTCTAGGTGAATTTGCATAAGTTCCCTTATAATATTCATATGAATAAGTCCCGCAATTTGGTGCAATTGTATCTTTTGTATAAGTTGGTGATGCACAAAATTGTTTTAAACCATATTTATTAATTACATACCCCTTATATTGGTGAGTTGCATTGGCAGTAAGCTTATGTAGAACACCACTTTTAAAATCATTTGTAGACCAAAGGGATTCGTTACCATATAAATTAACAGAATATACATCATCTGGTTTTTCTGTTTCCATTGATACTAAAATATCACTTACGTACGTTGAATCATCGTCTCCCAATTCTCCATCAGCCATAAACGTAGGGCAATCAGAAGGGGCTGAAACAATAAAATTAGTATTTGAATTTGAAGCTTCATTTCCGGCATAATCTTTTGCAGAAATATCAACTGCAAAATATTCATCTTCATCGAATTTACCAAATAAAGCCGTTGCATCCTTTAAAGGAGTATCAAATGAATGAAAATCTTCATTCATATTAATATTATTAATCCCAGATGTATCATCTTTTGCATTTACAGAAGCATAAATGCCTTTATTAAAATCATATACAGGAAACCCTTGATATGTACTATCAAAAGAAAGCTTTTTACCACTAGAATCAACAATACCATTATATGTAACCGTAGGAGCTACGGTATCTTTCATTACGGTTACATTTTTACTCCAATATCCTCCATCTTCATCCTCAAGGTACATATTTAGATCCTTATAAACACCATCATCATAAGTTTTACAATACACATTAGTACCATCTGAACCTATTTTAATTTGACTATTTTCTTCCTTAGCATTTTTAATAGTTATTAGATCTTGAAAACTAATATTTCCTATTTTTATTGATTTATCATATACCTTAACTTTATTAGAAGGTTTTAAACAAACATATAATTTATTATTAGAAACTCCAGAAAAAGAGTCTATATTAAACCACCCATTGCTATTTGGTTTAATAATACTTATATTGGAACTGCCCAAATTAACATCATCAGAAAGATCCTTATCACTCTTTAAATATAAAACTTTAGCTTGTGGACCATTTATAGTTCTTATTTCTATAGAATCTAGACTTGCTTGATAATCACAGCTTCCTTCTATATCGCCATCTTTAAAATCATAATATGTATACTTAGTGGACCCATTTTTAATAATTATTACTACTTTGCTACAATAACTAACTTCTTTACCTGTTTTAGGATTTTTAACTACGTTTAAATAGCCTTCTTTAACAAGTTTTCCAACGGTAACGTAGGCTTCAACATTATCCATATTTTCGAATAAATATTGATTTGCATTATAATATGATTTGGCAGAAGTCTCAATGGTTGATTTAACATTCTCCCATTCTTCATCTTTCCTTTTATCTGCTATTCCAATTAGACTTGTAACTGCAACAACACTTATACCTGCTATTAATGCAATTACTACCAATAATTCAACAAGTGTAAATCCTTTTTTCATATGTCCTCCTATTATATATATTATTTTATCATAAATAATAAAAAATAACAATCAGGTATTTTGATTGTTATTCTTTTAAAAGATTATCTAATAAAACAATATTATAATTTCTAGATTTAATAACATTAATAATATAACTATACTTTTTTATGTCAAACTGATCAGTTTCGTATTCTATTATTAAACCATTAGATAAATTACTTTTTAAATCATTAATAGACGGGTTAACAAGTGATGGTGAAATACTATACATTTTGTTTTTTTTGCAAATAGTTAAATCATCTATTATTTTGTTTTCATTTAAACAATACTTTGATTTATTATCAGATATTGTTTCTATTAATTCATTTGTTTTATTTATAGTTTTTTTATCATATTTACCATCATAACCCAGATTATATATTGGATATTTAATGTTCATATAATTATCAATATTTTTAATCAAAGTTATTCCATCAACAAAAAAGCTAACATTAACATTATTAATTATTGATAAGTTATAAATTGATTGCATATGTTTCACATTATTAACTTTAAATATGATTGCAACATTCTTTTTACTTATATTACCTTTTTCTATAAAATACGAATAATTATTATTTATAGTTATTTCAGGTTTTTTCTTTTCGTAAACAATTTGTTCTTTATTAAATTTATTACTTTTCTTCATTTTCTCATATGATGCATTTACATTAATAATAGAACCACTTGATCCAACAAAAATCGTATCATTTTTAACCAATCCATTTGATGGTAATATATCATTATTCCTTTTATACTCTTTTATTTTTTTATATAATGGATCTTTTTCTTTAGCTAGCGTAAAAACTTTATTAGTATAAATAAAGCTTAATATTAATAATATAATTATTCCAAATAGTTTAAATGTTTTATTATACATATAATCACCTATTTAAATATTATTCAAACATAAAAAAAAGAGAACATAGTCTCTTAATTTTTATATGCTTTAGAAGGTATAACCATATAAGAATTAGTAATATAATAATTCCCATTAGAATCTATTTTGGTCTCCCAATTATCTAATTTTACACTTTTTAAATCAGATTTATCATAACCGTCTACCCATACATATACTTTTACGTTAGTGGTTGCGTTCATATTAGGAATTTTAAAATATGTTTCATCATTATTATTGCTTTTTTTTGTTTCAACGTAATCTTCTTTTTCTATAGCATTATTATACTTAATCTTAGCCACAAAACTACTTGGAGCTTTTATATTTAATACTCTTGGATTATTTTTAGTAGTATATACATATACTTTTTCATCATTTTGTTTTTTTATTTCACTATAAGGAACAGGACTATAATAACCTTTAACAGTAAGCATCTTGTACGCATAATTGTTCTCAATTGTACTAGATGAATTAAAAGACCAATCATACGGCGTATAATCTCTTTCAATTTTACTAGCATTTACTAATTGTAATTTTACTTTCCAAGTTATATTCTTGTTTTTTTTCGATTCAAAAATAATATTAAAACTATTAGTATCATTTTCATAAGTTTTTGAATCATATTTTATCCATTTATAGTTTTTGTTTAAATAATAAGTTGTATACTTGTATGATGCAGATTTATTTCTTAATTTATTAGTTATCTTAACATTCATTACATAATCTTGATCATCATTATAATATTCTTTTATAATAAATCCATTCTTATTATTTATTGGTCCTAAAATCTTGCCGATAGTCATTTTATATAAAGTAGTAAGTGGTGATACCTTTTGCACATAACATCCAAATACAAAAGATAATGACACAACGACTAGTATCGATGCTATAAGCATGATTCTAGATCTTCTTAATAACTTATCATCTGCAAGTTTTGGTCTACCAACTTTATTTTTCTTTTCATCTTCTTTTAATAGCCAGTCTATCACTTCTAGCTCACCCCTTATTTTTTATAGTCTAAGATTTTTTTATGAATACCAGGTTCTACAACATCAAGCGTAGAAATACTTAAATCTAGTGATTTTTTATAATTTCCATTAAAGAATAAGCTTTCAGCCTTACTAAGCCCCTCATTAATAACGGGCTTAAACGTACGATATCTATTACCATAAACTATTGCATATTCGGATAATAATGCATATTTAACCATCTCAGCAGTAGTATTATGAAGTTTAAATACTAAATCTCTAGCAGTATTTACTCTTACGTTTAACGTATCGACATCTATTGGCTTTTTATTTAATTCTTTTTGTATTTCAATTATTCCATCAGATGCTTCTCTTAACTCAACATAATAGTTTTCTGGAATTATAGGTAACCTGTTTTTTCTAATTTGATATTTTGATTGTTTCAAAAGTAATTTTATGTCTTCTAATTGTCCTCTAGCCCTAGCTTCGTCCTCTTGTAAAGTACCTACTTTTTGTAAAAGATTTTCTACCTTATCATGTAACTTAGATAGTTTTAATACAATTATTTCTAGCTCATTGTTTAACTTAGAATAACTAAATGAATGGTTTTTATCAAGATTTATTAATCTATCATAATCCTTCTTTATACTATCTAATTCTTTTTCATAGAGTTTAATTGATTCTAAAGTTTCATCTGTAATATTATAATTCTTTTTCATCTCAGGTAACTTTTTATCAAAGGCACCTAAAACCTTATATATATGCTTAATACTCTTTTCAAATTTCTTAATACCTTCTTCATAATACTTTCTAGATAACTTTTCTGTCTCAAAATCATTAAACAATGAATCATAATAATCTAATATCGTTTTAAGCTCAAAAGATACGTCTTCTAGATTTAATACTCTTACACGATCAAATATAGAGTTTACTTTTTTTTCAGTTTCAACAATATTATACTCTACGTTTAAATAATCTAATTGATAGCCTTCTCTAGTTAATTTTATATATTCGTTTGATACATCTTCAGTTCTTTTAGGAATAAGACTCTTTCCCATAAGCATTATCTCAGGTATCTCATTAATAACTATTTGCATATGGTCAATCATTTCAGTTAAACCCTTAACTACGTAAATTACTTCTTCATAGTCTTTTTTTTCCATAACTATTTCAAATTCTTCAAATCTTTTTTCAATAGATTCAAATTGTAATTCAATAGTTTTTATAGTTTCTTCATAATCAGGCTTAGTTTCCTCAAATTTATTTTTAAGGGCTCTATAAGTACTCTTAAGTCTAATTACAGTTGCCCTATTTTTTTCTTCGCTTAAAGTTATTTCTTTTATTTCAGACATTATTTTTTTAATTTTTGTCTTTATTTCACTTAACTTAATTTCAATTTCTGCGATTGCTTTATAAACATCCGTACTGCTACTTTTTTCAATTAAAAAGTCAGCTTCAATAAGCATATCATTAATCTCAGGTATTGTTTCTTTTTCAATGATATCAAATTTTAGTTTCCAACTGTTATATTTTTCATCTAATTTGTTATTCTTAATCAACGCCTCAACTTTTGAAAGTTCATTTAAAACTGGTACGTTGATTAAAAGATTTTTTTCTTTTTCTAATTCGTCTAGTGCGTTATACATTCTTTTTTTTCTTTTGCTCTTAACAATATTTAATAATACTATTAATAAAACTATTAATATAACAACTATTGTTCCTATGTATAAACCTTTTGTCATATACGCACCTCCTACTATATATCATTTTATCATAATATGTCGAAAATTGCACTATAATATTAAAAAATAAAGCGATTATTTTCGCTCTATTTTTTTATATTTATAAACTACACCACAGCTTAATATACTATCGCTTAATTCATCACATGATACATCATAATATGGTAATACATCTTTATAATTTGTATTTTCTTTTTTTAGTTCATAATTAAAACCATCATCTAAATCAAGTGCGTAGTCATATATAATACCATTTTCATTTAAAATATAATATAAATCATTTATAACATATAAAGCATCTGATGGATACGCCATTCTTCCAATAATATTACTGGCATATATTACATCATATTTATTTTTTAACTTTGATGGTAATTCTTCTAAAGTATAATCAATGTATTTTAAATTTACATTATTAATCTTTTCTTGTAATAATAAATATTTGTCAAACTCACCATAGGCATATTTGCGAATATTTCCGTAACTATATTCCATCATTAAATGCATTCCTAACCAATATGTTAATTTTTCGTTATTTCTAATATCATAAAATCTTTTTTCAATTGCTTCAAAAAATTGTTGATGAGTATCAGAAAGTGTTTTAATAACTGGATTTAAAGTATTAATATTTTTTATGCCGTCTTGAGAAAGTACGTTTGCCATCTTCCAAAAAGTAGAATAATCATATTTTTTTACCATTGTCATTTTTAAATCTACAAAATATTTACTAAATCTATTTATGTCAAATGCTGTTATATCAGTTGCCCCAGAAAGTATTGTGTGAAGTATATGATCTCCTCCTGCCGTAACAGATAATACTTTTTTATTCTGTAAATCGTCTACTAAATAATACTTAAGAGGTTCATTGGTCCATTGACAAACAGGCCCTATTTCACAAAATTTAGTATAATTACTCCTTTTATTTATGTCATTTTTATATGTTTCTTTAGGTTCCATATATTTTGTTATTAATTTAATGTCGTCCATAATACCCCCCAAGGTGCTATATATATTAACATAATAATTTATAACAGACAAGCAAATTGCTTGACATATTGCATATAATTAGTTATAATTACATGCGTGTAAACTTAAAAGCAGCACTTTTTTGAATTTAATAACGTGTTTGTTTGCAATTGTTATATTAGTAATCTTTATAGCTGCTAAGGTGAAAGTATTAAAACAAACTCCCTATTAAATGGCAAACTAGTCCTTTAGTTTACAATATTTAAAGGAGGAAAGAATATGGCAAGATATACAGGTCCAATGTATAAAAAATCACGTCATTTAGGTTTTTCTTTATTAGAAAATGGTAAAGAATTAGTTAAAAAGCCTTATGGACCAGGTCAACATGGTACTGATAAAAGACGTGGTAAAGCATCAGAATATAAGATGCAATTGATGGAAAAACAAAAAGTAAGATTAATGTATGGTGTTAATGAAAAACAATTCAGATTAACATTTGAAAAAGCAGCTAAAATGAAAGGTATCCAAGGTGAAAACTTCTTAAAACTACTTGAATCAAGACTAGATAACGTAGTTTATAGAATGGGTATGGCTTCTACTAGAAGAGCTGCTAGACAAGTTGTTAACCATGGACACATCACTGTAAATGGTAAAAAAGTTGACATTCCATCATATCAAGTTAAAGCTGGCGACATAATCGCTGTTAAAGAAGCTTCAAAAGATCATAAAGCTATTTTAGAAGCATTAGAAAAAGTTACAAAGACAGTTGAATATGTTGAGTTTGATAAAAAGAACTTAACTGGTAAATACGTTCGTATGCCAGAAAGAAGTGAACTTCCAGCAGATATTAAAGAATCAATGATTGTTGAATTCTACAATAAATAAGACTCTATAGAGTCTTATTTTTAATATAAAAAAGACTATTTTCTTAGTCTTTTTTTGTAATTATTATATTTTAAAAACGATATGAGCATAACAAATCCAATTAATATAAATGTAAATATAATTGGTATTTCTATAAAATTATAAATAAGCTTAATATCTTTTGTTATTGAACTATATGCTAAATTATAAGTAAGAGTTGCATTAAATATAGTGCTTATTAAATTATCGTTAAAAGTATCTAATAAATCTGTAGACTTTCCCTTGTTAATGTTATATATGCACATACTTATTATTCCAATTATTAATGCAATTATAAAAGATTTTAAATTTAAATCATAAAAATTAAATGCTATTACTATAGAAGATAAAACACTAATAACTAGTAATATAATTAATAATACAATATTCCATTTTTTTATATCATTCATTACAAGCAGTTTTGTTTGATTAGTTTTTCTCTCTGATTCTTTATTGCCTATATGAGTAGATATTTCTTCATCAAACTCACTTATTTCATCTACAAATTTACTAAAACTATCAATATTTTCACTAGTATGTTCGTTTAAATCATCACTTAATTTTTCAATATTCCCAGATATATATACTTCTTTAATACTATTTGATATGTTACCTTCATTATCGGTATATAAATCATTTAAGTCTTCTTTAAATAATTTAGGTAATCTTAAAATAACACTCTTTTTTTGTTCAATATTAAAATTTATAGATTGTTCAACTTTTTCTAATTTGCTTTCTAAAGCATCTTTTTTTGCTTTAACCAATTTGCGCACATTACTATATTTGTCTTTTTTCTTTTTAAGAAGCATACCTGTAGTTAAGTTAGTTGTAAAGTAATTATAAATAATACTTAATCCATATATACCAAACGGAATAGTTATTATTAATAATATATTATTATATATTATATTAAAGATTAAACAAATTGTTAAAAATATTCCTTTTATTAAATCATAAAAATCTAAAATTTTCTTTCCGTCTATACGATAAGTATTTAAATTATTGTTAACACTATTTAGATAGTTTAATTTATCGTTAATTATACTTTTTTTCAAAACATTAGTAATAATATCTTTTTTTATTTTTTCAAGCGTATTAGCTTCACTAATATCATCTAAATATTCATTAAACTCTTTAGATATTAAATCTTTATTTTTTTTACTTGCAAGATTAATTCTAACATCATTTAGTTGCTTTAATTCCCTTAATAAATCTTGATTAATATATTTAGTATATGATTTAGTTATATACTCAATTTTTTTATTATAACCATAAATATTATTAGGATAATCTTTAATAATATTATCTAAACATTTTATTATTTGATCTTCGTCATTATTACTTATTAAACTATCTAACTCTTCTTTATATCGCTTAAGCGATTTTGATTTTTTATTATTCTTTTTCATATTTAACCTAAAACTTTATTCTTTCATTTATATAATCAATAACTTCACTAACAGGTAATGTAATTTGTTTCATGGTATCCCTATCTCTAATTGTAACAGTGTTATTATTAATTGTTTCATCATCTATTGTTATACACCATGGCGTACCAATTACATCTTGTCTTCTATATCTTTTACCAATTGAGCCAGTTTCATCATATGTACACATAAATTCTTTTGAAAGCATATTAAATAATTCTTCTGCTTTATCGGTATGATATTTTTTAACAAGTGGTAATACTGCTACTTTATAAGGTGCAATAGCTGGATGAAAATGCATAACTTCTCTAGTATCATTTTCTAATGTTTCCTCTTCATATGCTTCGCATAGAAGCGCTAGCGTTAATCTATCTGCACCAATAGAGTATTCAATTACATTTGGTATAAACTTCTCGTTAGTTTCTGGATCTTGATAATCCATTTTTTTGCCGGAAAATTCACTATGTCTAGAAAGATCCCAAGTACCACGATGATGAATACCATTTAACTCTTCCCAACCTATTGGAAATTTATACTGTATATCACATGCAGCTTTTGCATAGTGTGCTAACTTATCATGATCATGATATCTTAATTTATCTTTATCTAAACCTAAATCAGTAATAAAATCAAATGCTCTTTTTTTATAATCATTAAAGAAATTCATACTATCTTTTTCGTGACAAAACTTTTGCAATTCCATTTGTTCAAATTCAATTGTTCTAAATAAAAAGTTACCAGGAGTTATCTCATTTCTAAAACTTTTACCAATTTGTGCTATTGCAAAAGGTATTTTAGCTCTTGCTGTTCTTTGTACGTTAAGATAATTAACATATTCACCCTGACAAGTTTCGGGTCTTAAATATACCGCATCTTTTTCAGCTTCTATTGTTCCTCTTGATGTCTCGAACATAAGTTTAAATTGCCTTATTTCAGACCAATCAAATCCTTTACAATTAGGACAAGTAATGTGATTTTCATCAATATATTTTTCCATTTCTTCATTTGTCATTGCCTCTGCGGCAACTTCTCCTTTAGAAAAATCTTCAATTAAGTTATCTGCTCTAAATCTTTGTTTACATTTTTTACAATCCATCTTAGGATCAGAAAATGATCCAACATGGCCAGAAGCTTCCCAAACTCTTGGATTCATTAATATTGCTGCATCTACCCCATATGTTTTTGGATCTTCTTGAACAAATCTTTTCCACCATGCCTTTTTTACATTATTTTTTAATTCGACTCCAACTGGTCCAAAATCCCAAGTATTTGCAAAACCATCATATATTTCACTTCCAGGAAATACAAAACCATATTGTTTACATACGTTTACTATTTTATCCATTGTTACTTTTTCCACTTTTAATTCCTCCTTTTAACACAAGTTTATTACTATCTTTATGAACCTTGCCATTATGTTCATATACCGCTCTTCCTATGGCACTTTCTACATAAACTGATGGATTTTCAACCATAATGTTTACATTCCCAATATCAATCGAAATATTTCTAATTTTATTTTTAATTTCTTTTTCCATTAATGCTATACAATTACTATTTGAAAGTATTGTTTTTATTGCTTCGTACGAGAATAAACTATCATCAATTTTATATGTATCTGATAAAATAAAGAGCACTTTTTTTCCATCATTTACATAATAACTAGTATCATTATTTTTAAATACAAACTCATATTTTTGTTTATTAAATCGTAACATTTTTTCTAAAAATTCGTTTCTAGATAAACAATAATTTGTACCAATTATTTCTAATAATGACTTCTTATTATTTAGCCCTACTAGATTAAGATTAATTTTTGGACTATCACAAATATCAACATAGTTTTTTTCTAAATACATAACTAAGTTGTTTGCCTTATATGATAATAATCTTATATTTTTAGATAATAATATAGATTTTAATAATGCATATGTTTTATCATTAGTTTTATTTAATATATCATCATAATAATCAGCAATGCTAGTGTTTATATCATTATTCATAAGCATATATGCGTTTTTAACTCCTATATACTCTTTATTCTTTTTGCCAATTTTTAACGCATCCCACCTTTGGCTTAATAATATCTTGGGATCGTTTGTCTCATTAAACATAATATCACCTCAAAACAAAAAAACTTCTAAAATTATGTAGGGGTGATAAATACCACGGTTCCACCCTACTTATTCTAGAAGAATCACTCATTAATACTGCTGTTGGGTTTCCAAGCCCGTCATCGCACTTATGAATACATTATAACATATTACTAATTGTATTACCACTATATTTTATTCTATTTTACGAATTTTGTAACGTTTCCATACTTTTTAAAAAATTTTTACTTTTTAAATATAAGCCTGTATATCTATCATAGTATTCATCAATAAACGTATTAATCTCACTTTTAACTAAGTTAGAAACATCAAGTTTACTTATCTTAGATATATCAACATATTTTAACATTCTAATTATTTTAATAGTTTTTTTAGAAACTATATAATCATCATTCGCATGTTCTTTACATACAAAGCCACCCTTATAAGATGACAATGTTATAATATTTTGCCTACCACAAACAACACACCCATTAAGATTTGGTTCAATACCTAAATACGATAAATATTTTAATTCAAGAATGTTTGTAATTAGCATTGGATCAAAACCATCTTCTATTTTTAATATAGCTGCTATCAAATTATCAAAAACATCATTTTTATATGTTTGTTTTAATACTTGTGATGTTAAATCACATAAAAAATTAATATATGATATTTTAACGATATCTTTTTTTATATTTTTTAAAGGATTAATAATACTTGCTGAAACTAAAGTACTTAGTTTGTTTTCTTTGTATACTATGTCAAAGTATGCGTAAGTAAAATTCTCAGAAACACTTCTTAAATCACTTTTTAATCTTTTAGAACCTTTAGCAAGTACGTTAATTAACCCATATTCTTTAGTAATTATATTAAGTATTTCACTTGATTCTTTGTAATCTTTATCACTTGCAACAACACCGCATACTCTAACTACTTCCATATTACTTATCCTTTCTTTTATATTCTAAATAGTACATTATGTCACCAGTTTTACAAAACATTTCCCATAATCTATCTTTATTCATATTATCATCTCCAATAATATATTGGTATGAATAAATATATTTATTCGTTAATATCGTAAAAACCTAATTCTTTTAAGTATTTTTCTTTATCTCTCCAATTTTTAATTGTTTTAACGTATAAATCTAAATGTACCTTTTTATTAGAAGCTTGCTCTATATCAGTTCTGGCCTTTATACCAATTTCCTTAAGCATTGATCCTTGTTTACCAATTATTATACTTTTTAGATTATCACGTTCAACTATTATAACAACGCTTGCAACTATCTTATTATCATCTTCAACGTATTTTTCAGTAACACATGTTACGGCGTGTGGAACTTCTTCATGCGTTAATCTAAGTACTTTTTCCCTAACGATTTCTGATATTCTAAATTCTTTTGATGTGTTTGTTAACTCGCTATCTGGAAAATACTTTATATTATCTGGTAAATAATTTTTTAAAACCTTTATTAATTCATTAGTGTTCTTACCTTTTAAAGCAGATACTGGAATGATTTCTTTAAAATCATATAAATCTTTATATTTAACTATTAATTTTATTAATTCTTCATTATTTATCTTGTCGACTTTATTAAGTACTAAAAAAACAGGCTTATTACTATCTTTTATCTTATTTAGTACAAATTCATCTCCTCGACCATATGGCATTGTAACATCAATTAAAAACAGTATTATATCAACATCATCTATTGAATAATATGCCTCATCATTTAATCTCTGTCCAAGTTTATGAACTGGTTTATGAATACCAGGAGTATCTACAAATACTATTTGAGTGCCCGAATCATTATATATACCTTGAATTGTATTACGTGTAGTTTGTGCTTTGTTTGACGTAATTGCAATTTTATAACCTACCAAATTATTTATTAAGGTTGACTTACCTACGTTAGGTCTTCCAATAATACTAACAAAACCTGATTTCATAATTTCACCTCATATATATTATACATTTATAAAAGAAAAAAGACAAATTAATTATTTGCCTTTTTCTTCTTATTTAAAAGTATTATTTCTATAATAATTATTATTAATAATATAATATTTATACAAATAAGTATCCAAAAACTACAGTTACTTTTCTCATTTGAAATATTAACCTTATTTACAAAGTTTTTTGCCTTTGTTGTTTTTATTTTATTAACTGTTGTACTCACTTTACTAGTTTCTGTATTATTATTCATAATTGATTTAAAAGAAGTTCTAGATGCTTTTACAGTAGTAACTTTTTTAGTAGTACCTCTTTTAATTTCTTGTTTTTTTGTAGTAGTAGTTGTCGTAGTATTTAATTTTTTCAAATCATCTTTACTAACAGTTATTAAAGGTCTTACACCAGCACGTGTATTTTCCTCTTCAATGTTATAAGCATCTACTACATTAGAATTATCAATAACCATTGCTATTGATGTAGCTTCTTCTGGATCTAAAACTAAACCGGCCGTCCAATAATTACCTTTGCTATACCAACTAGGTATTTCTAAACCACCAGTATTAATATTAATAAATAAATCTATTATATCTTGGTAATCAAGCAATGTACCTTCAATTGAATTCATGTTTGTATTTTTCTTTAAATAATTCACATAATTATTAACATACTTATAAACTTCACTATTACTATTATAAACATATCCATATTCAGTAGTATCTCCAAACATTGTAACAGATTTTAAATAACTATTATCAAAATTACCGTCACTATCTTGCCAATAATAATATTGTTCACCATTTTTTTTAATAGCAAAATCTACAACACCAACATCTTTTTGATATTCATCATCAATAAATCCTTTAGCATTACTATTTTGAATTCCATAACCAGGATCTGATTCAGTTATAGGAGTATGTGTATCATCAACATCATCAAATATTTCACCAACGTATAAGTTATACTTTGGTAAAAGTTTAACAGTATCATCTTCTTGTTTAATTACATTAAATGATTCTCCTGCCAATTCAACTTTTTGACCTTTTACATAATTATCATCATTAAATCCTCTATTATCTGGTATTTGTTCTTTATTAATTTCAATAACAGGTCTTACACCATAGAGAGTATTATTATAATAATCATTATAAATCAATTCTGGGTCTGCAATACCAAATTTAGCGGTTGAAGGCCTTAAAACACCTCCTTGGCTACCTTCTTTTACAGATAATGCGTAACCAAGCCAATAAGATGAGTTTCTTAAAAAGCTAAAATCTTTATCAAGGTTAGCTTTTTGCTTTCCGCCACCTTCTATATAATTAGCAAATGCTTCATTAGATACATCTACACCTTGATTCAAATAAAATAAATCATTATAATTAATTAATCTTATATTAAAATCGAATCCCATTTCATTTAATCTATCTTTATAATTATCAACATATTTACTGAATATTGCATTAGAATCATATATGTAAGAGATATGTTGTGTTGATGTACCACTTACAAAAGATACTTCTTCTTTATAACCATTTTTTACCACATAATTTTGTTCATCCCAATAATAAATTCCAACTTTATCATCTAAAAATCCAACTACACCAACATACTCATCACTATCCTCAACATAGCCTTTTGCCTCTTCACTTTGAAGGCCATAACCATCTGTACTTTCTAAGATTTCTGTTAATGAATTATCATTTGCGTTATAAACGTTACCAACAAGCAAATTATATTTTGAAAGTGCAACCACACTATCTCCTTTATCCCTAATTGTTATAAAACATTCAGTATTTAAGCAAAATTCATCACCAATGTCATAATTATTAGAAACGTTTCCTTTAAGCTTAATAATATCTAATTTATATGCTCCTACTATTAATAACGCTATTATTATAACAGTACATATTATACACATTATAATACTGGTCTTTTTCAATTTTGTATCTGCAAGCTTAGGTCTCCCCACACTTCTTTTTTTATTTGTTTTGTCCTTCATATCTTCACATCCTATCATTATATATGATACATCAAAACTCAATTTTTAGTCAACAAACTCATCTATATAATTGTAAAAAAAATGTAAAAAAAAAGCAGATTATTCTGCTTCTTCATTTTCACTAGTAAGTGATGTAAGTATACCTTCAATAAGTTTCCATTCTTCATCCGTTTCAATAGGTAAAAGAACTGGATTTTCTTCTTCTGGATTAAATATTGATGCAAATACTTTAGTATTTCCATCATCATCTAAAGTATTATCAGTATATGCAATATAATTCTTTTTTGTTTTTTCATCTTCATAAGTAAACAAAACTTCGCATTTTACCTCTTTACCATCATCACCTATTACTGTAAATGTATTTTCTTCTTTTACTTCGTTATTCATATTATTCTCCCTTCTTTTTATCTAAATAATTTTGTAAAATTATTGTAGCTGCTACGGTATCTACTTTTTCTTTTCTTTTCTTTCTTGAAATATCTGCATCTATCAGTACTTTATTTGCACTAACAGACGATAACCTCTCATCTTGCTCTTCAATTGGAAAATCAAAAACAGTTCTTAAATATGAGACAAAATCTCTAGTGCGATTTACGGCGTCTCCAAGTGTATTATTCATATTTTTTGGAAGACCTATTACAATTTTTTTTGCCTGATACTCATCAATAATCTTTTTTAAATCATTAATTATTTCTTTAGGATTATTTTCACTAAATCGTAACGTCGTTAAACCTGTTGATATTGTTTCAGTTAAATCACTTACGGCTATTCCAAGTGTTTTTGTACCCAAATCTAATCCAATTATTCTCATTTACTTAGATATTCCTTAATTAAAATTTCAAGAATTTTACTTCTATCTATTTTTAAAATTTTGTTTCTAGCTTCTTTATGATTAGAAATATAACCAGGATCTCCACTCATTAAATAACCAACTAATTGATTAACAGGATTATATCCCCTTTCTTCAAGCGCTTCACATACTTCCTTAATAGTTTCTTTTACTAAGGCTTCGTTTATGTTTTCTATATTAAATAAATAAGTTGTTGATGACATATTATCACTCCTATCTTTATTATGTTATTATTCTACCATTTATTGCAAAAAATATCAATAAAGATTAAACATTTAATAACGATAATATTTTTGGTAAAAACACGTATAGTCCAACTACAACAGATGTAAACGCAGAAAGAACAACTGCACCCGCTGCAACATCTTTTGCAACCATTGCTAACTCTTTAAACTTGTTGGTATATGCATCCACTGCTAATTCAATAGAAGAATTAAATAATTCTGTCGTTATCACAAAGCTTATAACAAATATAATTAACATCCACTCATAAAGATTAAGTTTCAATATTACTGAAGCAATAATAACAATTATAGATACACATATGTGAATTAGTAAGTTTTGTTCTCTATTAAAAAATGATACTATTTTTTTCATATCTACCTAAATAATGCTATTATTTTTGGTAAGAAAACAACCATCCACATACCAAATGCAGTTATATTTGCAACAAAACATGCAGCGGATGCGGTATCCTTAGCAACTTTTGCGAGCGGATGATATTCACCAGTTACCAAATCTACAACGGCTTCGATTGATGTATTTATTAATTCAGTAACTAATATTAAATTACCCATTACAAGTGTAATAACCCACTGAATTGCTGAAATGTGAAAACCAAATCCACAAGCAATGACAATAATCATTGCAATAACATGTAGTGCTAAGCTTTGTTCATGCAAGTATGCATATTTTAAACCATCAAAAGAAAATTTAAAACTCTTGCCAATTCTTTTTAGTCCTAACTTTTTTAATTCTAATGATTCTACGTATTTACCTCTAGATATTTCTACTTTAACTTTCTTTTTTGATGCCATATTCTTCTAACAACTCCTTCTGTAAACTAAACATTTTTATTTCATCTTCTTTATTCATATGATCATATCCTAATAAATGTAATAAGCCATGAATTTGTAAAAAGCATAATTCCCTAATTATACTATGTCCATAGTCTTTTGCTTGTTTTAATGCCATGTCGTATGATATATAAATGTCGCCTAACACTCTAATATCAGTAGCATTATATTCTTTTTCGTCTTCTAAAGCAAAAGATATTACATCAGTTGCTCTATCTATACCACGATATTTTTTATTTATCTCATGGATATCATCATCGTTTATAATTATAACATTAAATAATACGTTTTTCAATTTAAGTTTCTTTACGGAAAAATCTATAAAATCATTCATTATGTCAATATATTTTTTCTCAACACCATAATTATCTATTAACTCAATCATAAATTAATTCCCCCCAACAATAATCTATATAAAGCATACATAATAATTGCTGTAACTATAACTGCAAGTATATCTAAAACGATATCTTTTTTCATAAAAGATGGTACTTTGTGCATAAAAGCATTTATTAAACAATAAATTATATATCCTACTAGCGCTCCAAAAGTATTTAAAATTACGTCATCTACATCACCTGTTCTACCTATTGCAATTTGTGCAAATTCAATGCCACATGACGCAATTAAACCAAGTATAATAATTGGAATAAAAGTCTTATTCTTTAATAAATAACTAACAAATAGCCCAAATGGTACAAATAACAATATATTACCGAAAACATTTTTAATAAATAATCTTGATGTTATGTTATATCTAAATATTTCTCTAAAAGGAACCCAGTTATTAGTACCATAATTATTATCTTGAAATGTAACAACATAATATAGTAGTAATATGTATATTATAAAACATAACATAAGTAGTTCTTTACGTAAAATAAATTTTTGCTTATTAATTATCAAATAAAATATTCTAACAGACACAATAATTATTGTAAAAATAAATATCATTGGCCAAATATTAGATAAAGCATCTAATAGTATTCTAATAAACATAACATACCTCTTCTATTCTATATTTTTATAATCAGTTATATCTTCATACACTTTAAAAAATATATCTACATCTATTTTACTACCTTTATCATAAAATTTCAAAGTTTTTTTAGATATTATATATTCATCATTAGTTAATTGTTTTTTTATTTTTTTTGTTGCAAGTATAATAGCCTTCTCTTTTGCTTTATTTAAACTTATTTTTTGATTAACATACTTTACTTCTTGCATATTACCCATAAAGTATTTAATTATACCTAATCGATCAATTTTTATTAAATGGTTTTTATGATATTTGGTATACAAGTTTTTTCTTAAACTATATTTATTATTTAAAAAGTTAATATCAATATTAAAACGTTCTTTATTTGTAAATAAAAGTTCTTTATATTGTAATGGATATTTTACGTTTACCTCGTACCAAACTTCTGCATATACTTTTCCATTAGCCGGAATCGTTTGTTTTATCTCTTCATCTTTAATAATGTTACCAGAAATTATGATATCCCCACTATTTACATAATCATTTGTTTTTTTTATAATTTCACCTTGATTGCATATTATTTTTTTTATAATACCATTTTTTTTAGCAACAATGTTTCTAGGTTTTATTGTTTTAGTTTTTTTAGTAATTTTTCTTTCAATTACATTTATAATTATGTTAGTACCCTTTTTTTCAATTTCTATCCATTCAATAATGTTTTTATTATTTATTAATATATCTTTTTTAATGTTTTTTATCTTATTATAAGATGGCAGTAAATGAATTTTTTTTATACCATTACTATTTAAATATTCATAAATAGCATCTTTTATTTCATTGCTATTATGATTAATGGTTATGTTAAACGTAAGTTTACTAAGTAGTATAACAATTATTAAAAATATGATAAATCCTATTAAAACATGAATATTATTTGTTAATGATTGTTTTAAATAAATATAACCATAGTATTTTAAAACATCGATATTATACATTTTATAATATTTAGACAATTTAAGATAATCATCATATTTTAGTTTTAAAATAATGTTTTTATTACCTTTTACTAAATTACTATAATTTATACCCATATTAACAATTTTTTTCAAAAATAAATTAGGTTTATTTCCTACTTTAATTAAAACATAATTATTCATTATATTCTCCAAACGATATATTGCTGATAGAACCAGATATGATTATTAACTCTTTGTATAAATTTTCAATAACTAAATTATTACCTTTAAAAATAATTTTTTTGTTGTTATCTACTTTTATAACTATATTTTTATCATTAAAATCTAATATTTCATCATAATAAGATATTTTTATTTTGTTATGCTTATAAACCAATTCAAAAGTACCAACATTTGTATATTCATCTATTTTTCTTAAAAGTTTTATAATAATCACCAATAAATTTTATGCAAAAAAAAACCTACTATTAATAGTAGGTTAAAATTTATGAATTTCTCTCACGTTTAGCAGCTTTTCTTGCATTCTTTTTAGCAGCTTCACGTTTTACCTTTCTTTCTACCCCAGGTTTTATATATTCTTTTTTTCTTTTTACTTCTCCAAGGAGACCGCTTTTTGCCACTTTATTCTTAAATCTTTTAAGTGCGGCATCAACACCATTACCTTTTACTGGAACTGTGATAGGCATATTTATCCCCCCTTCCCTGGTCATTTCTTAGATATTATAACATAAAGAATAAATATATTTCAACATTTTTTTACAAAAAAGAATAATATTCATAAATTTTTAATTATAGTTTTATTTTAAAGGGCATTTACCTTTATAAATCCATCTTCTAATTGAACTACCAAAATATCTTCCAACATCCATAAAAGTATTGATTCCTCTCATAATACTATTAAGTAATGTTGCAGAAAGTGTTTTACCTGCTTTTATTTTTTTTAAATCTTTTTTGCTTAATATCATGCATTCCTCCTATCTACATTTAAATGGTCTAAAATAACCATCTAACACACCAATAAGAAACGTTATACCAGCAGCTATTCCAGCAGCTATCCAACCACCAGATGCTCCAGCTTTTACAATTTTTTGTTCATTTTTGTTTAGTTCTTTCATTTTACCTCCATTTCTTTTAGTATTCCTTTTTCTATTTTTAATACTTTATCAAACAACTCCTTATTAGTACAATTATGAGAAATTAATATAAGTCCTAAATGTTTATAATTCTTTTTTATATTAATAAGTATTTGTTTTTCAGTTTCTTTATCAAGTTGACTAGTTGTTTCATCTAATATTAGTATATTACTACAATTACATAATGCTTGAGCGATAAGTATTTTTTGAATATCACCACCAGATAAATTATCATTTATACTATCAATCTTATAATCATAACCAATATTATTATTTTTAAGCATTTTATCTATTAATGTTGTTTTAGCGGCTAATTCATAATTATTACTATCAAGACAAATATTATTTTTAATAGTATCTGAAAACAATTTAGATTTTTGGTCCACATAAGTTATATTGTTCTTTATATCTTTATATAATACACTATTTATATTATTATCATTAAAATATATATTTGCTTTTTTAGTTGAGATTTGTTTTGTAAGTATTTTAAATAATGTGGATTTACCAGATCCTGTTGGTCCAGTAACCATTATCCAATCTGAGTTTTTTATATTTAAATTTAATTTTTTTAAGATTAACTTATTATTATACTTAAAACTATAATTTTTTATTTTAATTCTATATATTTTAAAGTTTGTTTCATCAAATCGGATGCTTTCATATTTAAAAAGTTCATTTATTCTTTTAATACTTGCATCATAATCTGGTTTTGTGCCATATAAACTATATATCTCATTTAAAGAACCCATAAACATATTTGATAAAAATACTATAAAAACTAAATTATTTATGTTAATTTTCATAATTAAAGAACATATTATTATACTAATATCAAATATAATATTTAAAATTCCAATAATCATTTCTCTTTTTAAATAATGTTTATATAAAGAATTATATATATTATGTAGCTTATTATACTTTTCATTAATTTTAGATATAAAAAAACGTTCTTTAACATAGTTTTTTATTAATAATATATTGTTTAAGCAAGAAATAATTGTATCACTTAGTCCTTCATTTTTTAACTGCAAATCATAATTTATATAACTATATTTCTTATAATAAGATTTATTTATAATAAAAGTTAAAATTGAAAATACAGCTAATAGAATTATTAAAAACGGTTCAAAAACCAAAAAAACTATAATTATACAAATGATTAATATAATATTTACAAAAAATATTTCAGTAATCTTACTAACCATTTCTTTTACATAAGATAAATCATTTATTTTTGATATTAACTCTCCAGATGGATGTGCTTGATAAAATTTACTGGGAAGTAATAAAGTTTTGGCAAATACGGGTACACTTAACTTCTTATCTACTAATAATCTAAAGGATAATGTTAATTTGTTTCTTAAATAAAAAATCAATTCTTTTAGGATTCCAATGAATAAAAAAATAAGTAGTATATAGTAAATAAAGGAGTAATTTAATTTTAAACTTAATGAATTAATTATGAATGAAATATTATATGAATATAAAATTGATAAGAATGACCATAGTAATGTTACCATTGTTATCTTAATCATTTTTTTATTATTATAAGCATTTTTAATGTCAAACTCTTCATTTCTTTTAAACGTTATTCCCACTCCGGTAAATTCTTTTAAAAAATTGTCTTTTGGTACGTTTTTTATTCCAAATGAAGGATCTGCAATAAGTATGCTATCATTTGATACTTTGTATACCACAACAAAATGTTGAAGATTGTTTTCATTAACTGTATGTGCGATAAATGGTGTTTTAACTTCATTAATATTTATGCCTTTATAAGCTTGAGCGTCTAAAAGATGTTTTTTACTTTCTTTTATAATTTCATATGCGCTAACACCTTCCATATCACATTTCATTTCCTTTTTTATTAATTCATAACTAGCATTTATATTGTGGTACTTAAATATCATAGAAAGACATGCTATCCCGCAATCATTAGTATTAAGTTGTTTTGTGAACTTATATTGCAAATCTATCACCTCCCGATTTTATTGTTCAACAAAACTTTTAAAATCCCTCGTTTTTTTTGAAAAAAAATTAAAAAAACACGCATAAACGTGTTTATAATCCAAGTGGCGTCCTGTAAAGGATTCGAACCTTTGACCCACGGCTTAGAAGGCCGTTGCTCTATCCAGCTGAGCTAACAGGACTTGTTTGTTCATAAAAGAACAAATCAATTATACAATAAAAACTTTAATTATTCAATATCTTTTAACTCACTTTTTAGAATTTCTTTATTATTTACGTTAAATACTACTTGTTTTACATCCATATTATCTTTAATTGATAAACAGATGGAATATATAACTTCTTCTAATACTTTTTCATCTTTTATATCATCAAATAAGTATTCATTAAAATACAGCGTTAATACATCTCCTGATACATTATAATCTTTTAATCTAGTATTATAGTTTAAAAAACTCATTAGGTTTTCATCATAAGTATTACTTGAAGTTAATTCATTAATAATAATTTCTATTTTTTCTTTATTACTATTATTTATTTTAGTTACTGGAATATAATAATAATCATTAAGAGATTTACCAACATAATATATTGTTGTTTTATTAATATTTTTATAATCCGTTTTTTCGTACTCTTTATTAACTCCGTACTCTCTAGTTAGAGGTTGGGTAATCATTAACTTATTTTTTGGTAAATAATCTAATTGTTTACCATCTATATAAATATAAACATATTTTATGTTATTTATAAGGGTCATATTATATACAATTAGTTCAATTGCTTTTTCTTCATTTTGCATATCTAATTCATAAAAATCTTTTGAAATGTCAACGTAAATTATATTATTTTCAATCTTAACATTATTAATAATAGTACTACTTGGTAATACAGGTTTAAAACCAGTAGGTATTTTTGACTCATATTTACCATCTATTATCAATAGCTCTAAAACTTTTTTTGCATATTCAACATTAGACTCTTTTAGAAAATCAATTTTACATTTGGATACATAATTATTTTTATCTAATAAATATACTTTATTATCAAAACTAGATGATACTTTTTTTGTATATGTATTATCTTCTAGTGAATACTCCTTACTAGCTGGAAATAGTAATAAGAACAAGAATAACATTAGCATTAAACTAGTTCTAAATATTTTATTATATGCAATTTTTCTAAGCATAAGATCCTCCAATTAATTATATGAAAAAAATCGCATATTATGCGATTTATATAGAAATCTCATTTAATTTTATTAATTCTATCACAGCACATGCTCTTCCTTTAACTCCTAGCTTTTGCATAACATTTGATATATGATTTCTAACTGTTTTTTCACTAATGTCTAATCTATTAGCTATTTCTTTTGTAGTTTTATTAGTAATCAAATAATCAAATATTTGTTTTTCTCGTTTAGTAAGAATTGTTCTTTTCATGATTTCACCACTTTCTTATATGTAAGAGGTATTTTAACATTTCTATAATATAATATGAGAAACCATGTTAATTGGAAACTAAATTTTAAATCTTACCGAAACAAAAACCTTGTTTTCAAACTCTTCTTGTATTAATCTCATTACTTTGTTTGCAAGAGAATAATCATGATCTTTTTTCTTAACTACAACATTAATGTTATCATTATCAATTTTTACATAACTTTCTAGCTTCATCTTATCTTTTATTTTTTTCACTAATTTTTCTTCCTTTGCTTTAATGTCATCTATTTCTTTTAATCCCTCGTATGCATTATTTTTTTCTTCATCCGTTGATTTGGAATTTGTTAATATTTCATTATATTCAGCGGCCATAGATGCTCTTTCTTCATCTTTTTCAATCTCCAAAACCGCTAAATAATCCGTATTTTTTGCACTGACATTGCTAGATGCTTTTTTAGTAGTAGTTATTTTATTTTTTTCATTTATAACCGTTAACAATTCATTTGGCATTGTTATATAATATACACTTAATATTAAAATTAAACTAAATAACGTTAAAAACCATATTTTTTGCTTATTCATAATATTGTCCTTTCTAATTAAGCATATGCAGTAGAAAAAAAATATTCACAAAAAAAAGAATCTTATGATTCTTTTTCATTTTCTAATACCGCATTTGCAAAAGGCATTATATTATTAATCTTTTTATCTAATTCTGCTTGCTTAGAATTAATCTCCGCTTCTTTTTCATCAAGCTCTTTCTCAAAATCATCTAACTCTTGTTTTTTCTTGGTTGCACTTTCAATAAGATCATTTACAAAAGCTTCATCTTCCTTTATTTGTTCTTCCTCTTCATCATAAGTTGCTTCCCTTTTATTTATTTCATTTAACCTTGAAACCAATCTTTTTATCATTTCTTCAACAACTTGTTTTTCATCAACTGGTGATATGTAATTATCTTCTTCAACCCTTATTGGTGAGATTTCTTTATAGTCATCTTTTTTCTCAGTAATAACTGGAGTTTTAGCAATTTCAAGAATTTTATCAATGTCATATGTTTCTGGAACAACAACATCTTTTTTCTCTTCTTTCTTTCTAACACTTGGTAAAACAGGAGGTACGAATTCTTTAAGCTTTGGAAGTCTATCTTCATCAATTAATACTAATGGTTTATTAACATTTATAACGTCTTCCTCAGCTTGCTTTATAGTCTCTTCTTCGTTTTCTACTTCTGCATCAATTTCTTCAAGTGTTGGCGTTGATAACTCATTAATATCTAACGAGGTAACCTTTGGTATTTCTTCATCTACTTTTTCTTCAACTTGTTCTTCTTTTGGTTCTTCACCTACATAATCAACTGCATTTGATAATGCACTAGATATTTCACTTACAAAATTATTTTGATATAAGTCACTAATCTTTTGTAATGCGTTTTTAATTAACTCATAAATATCATTTTTATATGAAACAATGGCATCATATGATACATCTTTAATATCACCATCTAGATCATTTATAAAAGTATCAACAGCACTTTCAATAACTTCGTTATTTCCATCCTCATTTATAAATGGAGATCTTTTTATTTTAACTATTTCTAAATACTTATCATTTAATAAAGTATCTAAACTATTAATAAAACTCTTTTTATCATCTTCCGATTCTATATTAGAAGCTTCAATTTTATCATTAATCTTTTCAAAAAATTGTTCATTAACTGATTCAACACTTCTTAAATCTTTAATAACGTATGTTTCAACTTCTTCACAAATTGGTGAAACTAAATTAGTTTTTGCACTTGATATCGTACTTGAAAAATCTATTGTATAATTTGAATCTGTTACAATTTGACTTATAAAGTTTGTTGTTCTTTCATCAATTGAAGCATTTAAATCTCTAAGTTCTTTTCTATAATCATTATTATTTTCACTAATTCTATCTAAAACATTATTAAATAATTTACTCATCATCACTACCTCCTATCTCAGAAGATTTAATGTTATTTAAACCCTTTAACAATGGTTTTATATTTAAGAATATTACTTCTGTTTCAGATAGCTTAGCATTTAATTTTACTTCTTTATCATTTAAACTTAGTTTCCTTTTACTTAACTCATTTTCCCTTTTAATATTTGCTTCAATATTATCATTAGTACTTTCTAATCTTTCTTCTACGTTACGTCTTCTTTCTTCTATCTTTTTTTCTCTTCTTTGTAACGTTTCTTCTTTTGTATTTAAACTTAGTAATACTTTATTAAATAAAGTCATATCATCATATTTTTCAAAATCATTTGTTGATTTTTCATCAAGTGCTATATCTTTAATACTATCAGTCATTGAAACTCCTCCTTTTTCTTCTTTTTCCTCATCATGATCTAATTCGCTTTCATCATTTAACTCATTTATTAAAATAGTTAAATATTTTTCATCCACGTTATTAATTAAATCTTCCAATTTTTCTTCTAATTCTTTTTTTGAATTGTTAACCACATTCATAACGTTTTCAACCAACGTCTTATTTTCTTCTATAACCTTAACAATACTATTTTTAACATAATCTATTACACTATCATAATATTCGGTTATATCAAGGTCCTCCGTCATGTTTAATTGATTAGTATTTTTATTATTTTCTAGTTCCTTTATATAGTTCTTTTTAATATCTTTAATCTTAATTTTTTCATATACATAGTCTTCTATAAATGAATCATTTGTTATTTGTAATGCCAATGAATCAATAAATAGTTTTCTTTTTATCTTTTTGACTAGTGATTGTTTTATTAATCCATCAATATTATCACGTATTTTATCTTCGTTAAATTCAAAATCTATTGTTAAGCTTACTAAGTCTTCAGCTAAATGATAAATACATGAATCAATAATTGTTACTAGTTCATCAGATATAATTTTATCGTTTAATGCATTACATTTAAAAAGAACTGCGTTTTTAATTCTTTCTATAGTACCTAGCATCACTAGCCTCCTATCACAACATATTCCCCTTTATAACATAGCATATACAAATTACCATATTATAACTAAAATAATTTTAACATAAAAAAAGATAAATTTAAATACTAAATTAATCTTTTTTATGTTTTTTTAATATATAAGGCATTATAACAAGTAATATTATTACTGAAAATCCAGATAATACAAGGCCCAATTTCATATTCTTAGGATAATATTTAATTTTTATTTCATGATTTCCTTTTGGGCAATTAAACGCCATAAATGAATCAGCAATTTTATATGTTTTTACCATTTTATTATCAACGTATACTTTCCATCCTTCATCATATGCAATGCTTGTAAATACCATTTTATCTGTTTTTAATTTAATATTACCATTTATTAAGGTTTCTTTATATGATGTTACGTTTAATCTTTCGCTTTTAATAGATTTATAAAATTTATTAAATACATCGTCATTTAAAGTGTACGCATAAAAATATACATATGAATCATATTTTGATGACAAATCAAATTCAATCGTAACTTCATCTTCTGTATATGTACCAATATTTAATGTATAATACTCATCAGATGTTATAGAATGATATTCATCGTTGACATAAAAACTTGAGACATTAGGTCCACCAACATAAATGTATAAATCTTTATGCTTTGAATTATCAAGGACAAATTTAAATGATGATTTTTTATCTTTTAATTTATAATTAAATTCTCCATTACTATTATTGTTAAAAGAATCTCCAATAATCTCAACATTTTCCGTTCTTAATACCTTAACATCATCATAAACACTTTCATTTGTATCTAATAATAGTTTTACAAACTGATCTTGATTATAAAATGGTTTATATTCTAATAGATTCCATTTTACTAATTTTTTATTTGCACCATATCCTATTGAAGATGGATACTTGTACTCTAATAAATTAGCGGTTTCATTTGAATCTATTACTTTATAATTATCACTATTTATACTAGAACCCATAATGTAACTAATATTAAATATCGTGTTATAAACCGGAGTTTGATAATCAACGTAATAATAGCTATTAATTGTATTCCCTGCAAGTCCAAGCATTCTTTGGTGAGATGAAACTGATTCATATGCCATGGACGAAAAAGTTGATATACCATAATAATCATACCAGGCAGGATCATTTAGTGTTACATATGATGTTTTTTCTATCCTATACAAATCATTATTATATTTTCTAGCAGTTTTTATTAATTTTTCATAACCCGGTTTATCATTCATAAACGTTTCAATATCATGGTCTATTGACCAATTATTATTAATTCCATAGATCATTTCAATAGAAATTACTAATATTAAAACGCCACCACCTATTATTTTGGTCTTATTATTAATCTTCGTAAAAAAGAAAAGAAGATAATAAATAAGAAGTAAAATCATACATAATAGTGCCTTTTCATCAGTAATGTTTTTAAAATCAAATTTTGCTGATAACATTACCATAACAATTATTAATGCAAACGAAATAGAAGTCTTTAAAATTCCGGCATCTTTAAGTTTTGTAGACGAATAATAACCTATCGTTGTTAAGCAAAAAACGTATAAAAATGAATATCTCCATGGTAAATCATTAGGTACATGAAATGCATGCCATATATAATCTATTAGATTAATATCAAAGAATAAAAAGAATGATATGATGCATAATAATGAAATTATTTTTATTTTAATATTAACTTTTTTATTTAAAAACAATAAAAGTACAAACACTAAAGTAATTAATCCACAATAAATGTTTGGTAGTGGCAAAATATCACTTGCAAAAACAGTTCTAGATACACCTGTTATATGGTTAAATACATAGTCAATAACCTTAAAATTAAACTCAAATGCAGGAAATGATCCTCCCGTTGCGGAAATGCTACTTAATGACGTTGCAAGTGGTAATAAGAAAAATGATACTAATCCACCTGCTAATAGTGATGATACCGCAAATAGTATTGTTTTTTTAAAAATATATTTAATGTTATATTTTCCTCTTAAGAATAAATAGCCAAGAAAATATAGTACCGAAAATATACATATCATATAACCTATAAAATAATTTGCAAATAACATAATTGCTAATGAAACTATATATAAATACGGTTTATTATTATCAATTAATTTACTTATACCAAGCATTATTATTGGTAAGAAAACTATTCCATCTAACCACATTATATTCCAATAAAAAGCACAAAAATATCCTGAGTAAGCATATAGTAATCCAAATACTAGCGTAAATATACTATCTTTATTAAATTGTTTTTTTAGATAATATGACATTGTACAAGATGCAAAAATAAGTTTAAGCGCTATAATTACTGAATATCCCATAATAATATTATCTTTTTTTAAAAATAACAATATTATATTAAATGGACTAGATAAATAGTTTAAATAATTTCTAAAAAACGGTATTCCACCACCCGTATTAAAAGAAAAAATTAAATTTTCTCCTTGTTTAATCCTGTCTGTTAATTCATTTAATAATGGACCATATTGATGAAAAAAATCAACGTCTAACATTGAATTGGATCCAAAAGGTGCAATGCCTTGTAATTTAAATACTACACCTATAATTATTGTACTAACTATAAAAGTTAAAAATAACCACCTATTATTATGAACTATTAATAGTAGTTTATTTACTATTTTTTTTATCTTATTATTCATATTTTTCACCATTATAATAATAACATAAAAAAATAAGTAAAACAATAATTTTACTTATTTTGAATTACATATGTTTTATTAATCTGGACACTACTATTTTTAGGTACCCAATCATATTTTATTTGTTTTTCCGAATCAATTGATATAATCTTATATCCAACTAATTCATTATTATAATTTTTTAGTTTAGTACCCATTAGATTAGCACTTTTTACGTTATTATTACATTTCATTATCAGTTTAACCGAAATATCGCTGATTTTATACGTATTAATAGTGCAATCATCTTGTTTTACGAGTGAACCTTTTATCGATGATAACGACGGATTATTAATTCCAATACTTAATAGTACCATCATAATAACAACGCACATTGAAACCATCACGATTGATTCTTTTATGATTGTATTATCAGCAAGTTTTGGCCTTCCTACTTTTCTTTTTTCAGTCATACTATCACCTTTTTGTTGTTGTAGTTGGCGTTGTTGTTGTAGTTTTATTAAGTGATTTTTGTACAACACTAGTTTTTGTAATAGAGTTTATTTGGTTAGTACCATCAACTTTATAGTCAACTTTAAAATATATAATTCTAGTTACATCACTATCTTCAAATATAACGGTATCAGCCAAATTACTTTTATCTAATCCTACGTAGCTTCCGTTACCAATTTTATATGCTATATTTGTTACGCTTGAATTTGTACAATTTATTTTGTATTTAGCACTATCTACCGTAACATTTAATATATTTAATGAACATCCACCATTTACTTTAGTAGTTGTAGAAGTTTGAGGTTTAATTGTTCTAGTACTATATTTAGCAACATTACTATTATTTGCATAATAAGCTACTTTAAATGTTATCATTTTGCTTTTTTGTGAATCAGATAATTTTACTGAATCATATGGTTTTTTAGTTAATAATTTTGAATATTTTCCATTATCAATCTTGTAATATATATTTTTAATAGTTGCATTACTACACTCTACTTGGTAATCAATTCCAGTATTGGTTTTTGTTAATCTAGAAAAAGAGCATTCTCCATCAGCATTTTTTACAACTGATACATAAAACTTAGTTGATTTATCACTACCATCTTTTGTAGATACCGTAACAACACTATTTCCTTCTTTTAAGGCAGTTACTTTACCTGTTTCATCAACAGATAATACTTTTTCGTCAGAACTAGCATAATTTAATTCTTTATTACTAGCATCAACTGGAGATATTCTAACATATAGTTTTCTTGAAGTTCCAGCTTTTAACGTGATGTTTTTAAAAATAGGTTTGATTTCTGAGATAATAATGTTTTGACCACTAGTTTGTGGATTTATCATAGCAGTACCTCTTAAATTAATGGTTTTAAAACCAAATAAAGTACCATAACCAAACACAAGTAAAACAGCAACCGCAACAAATGAAAAACCAGCAACTATAAGTGATCTTCTTTTTTGCGCTTTATCAGCTAATTTTGGCCTTCCTACTTTACGTTTTACTTCTTCTTCATCGTCAAATCCTAAGTATTCAATTGGATCTTTCATATACATCACTCCTATATTATTATCTCTATATAAATGGTACCATTAAAATTATTACCAATCAATAAAAATATATACGTGATGTAAAGTGATTTTACACCTTATATTTTGTAAAAAAAAGAATAGGTTTTACACCTACCCTGTAAGTATTCTGACAAGTACTGGTCCTAATATAATAAGTAACATTAATGGAATGAAAAATATTACCGAAAAAATACTTATTTTATTAGGAATTTTATTAATTTTAGCCCTTGTATCATTTACCTGTTTATCTCTAAGAAAATCTAATTGATTATACATCGTATCAATTATACTATTTCCAAATAAACTAGATTGTTCCATATTTAAAATAATGTTGTTTATCGTAAGACTAGGAATTCTTTTACTCATAAGTGATAAACTTTCTGTTAATGATTTACCAAATTGAACTTGGTTAATAACTTCTTTAAATTCTTTAGAAATGTCAGAATCAATATACCTGCATGCCATCTTTATAGCATTTTCAAGATTTCTTCCGGATTCCAATCCTAAAGTTAAAACTTCAAAATAGTAGTATGCTTCACTATTTAATTTTTCTTCTCTTAGTTTAAGTGGTCTATCAATCATAAAATAAGTATATATAAAATACCATATAACGGTTAATATAGGTGCTAAAATTACACCATAATCTATAAATATAAATACTATAATAAACACTAATATTGAAGTTAAAAATCTACGATTCATAAAACTATCTACCGAAAATGGTTTATTAACTCCAAATAAATCAATTTTTTCCTGTACTTTTTGAATATCCTTTTTTCTATATATTCTATGTATAAATGAGCTTTTACTTTTCATTATTCAAACCTCACTTTCATTATTCTATATACGACAAATGCATATATTCCATAGAAAATTATAATTAATGCAAAAATAAATATACCTATCATACTACCAAATAATGGTGAAAAATAATTGTTGCTAATAAAATTTTGTAACCCATTAAAACTAGTTAAAATATCAACTAAGTTACCATCATAACTCAAAAGAGAAATAATTAGTATCAACGCAGGCGGAAGAATTAATAAGAATATACTTAACATCTTAGAAGAAGATGTTAAGGAACTCATTTCTTCTTTTAATTTTTTCTTGTTAAATAACATTGCTTCAATAGATGCAAATACTTTTATTATGTTACCACCAGTTTTATTTAAAATGCTTAATGAAGATGTAATATATCCAACTTCTGATGACTCAACACGTTTTGAAAAACGATCAAATACGACATCTAAAGATAAACCATAATTGATTTCTAAATACATTTTTTTAAACTCTTGTGCAATTGGTCCAGATAGTTCATGTGATACAATTTCAATTGCTTGCATAGTACTTCTTCCAGACCTAAACGCATTGTTCATAATAATTATTGCGTTTAATAAATCTTGTTCAATTCGTTTTCTTTTAACCATATCATAAATAATAAAATAAATATCCATTA